>DATCEM010000205.1:0-10112 GCA_036510175.1 Solirubrobacteraceae bacterium
TCGACGAGCTCGCCCGCTGGACACGCGAGGAGCTCGACTACACGGTGGAGGCGGCAAACGCCACGACGTTACGCGCCGCCGTGCGCGATCCGAGCACCGAGTACGACCCCGAGGTCTTCCCCGCCTACACGACACGGCGGGTGCTCACCGCCGAACGCCTCGATGGTCTGCTCCTCGTCGACATCATCCGCGAGTTGCGCGAGGACCGCGAGGGTTGCGAGCGGCGGTTGCGCGCCGCGGGGTATGACATCGAGCGGGCCGCCACCAACGTGGTGTGGAACTTCCTCGGTCAGGCCTACGCGAACGGCATCTTCCACGGCGACCTGCACCCGGCGAACCTGCTCCTGCTCGCGGAGAACCGGATCGGATATGTCGACTTCGGGATCATCGGCCGCCTCCCGGAGGCCGTGCACGAGCTGCTCGGGCGCTACGCCATGCGCCTGTTCGGGGGCGAGGCCGACGCGGCGGTCGACGACTTCCTGAAGTGGCTGCGGCCCTCGGCGGCCACGAACCTCCCAGCGGCAAGGCGGGAGATGGTGGCTCTCACCGAGCGGTTCCTCGATGATCTCGAACACGCGAGCTCGGGGCGGCGCGAGATCCTCGCCCGGTATCAGATCGAACTCCTGTCGTCCGCGCGCGCTCACCGGATGGTCATCGACTCCGCGGTCATCCTCTATGTGAAGGTCGTGCTCACGATCGACGCGGTGACCTCGGAACTCGCCCCATCGCTTGATCTGCAGTCGATCATCGAGCGCTTCTTCGCCGAGCTCGTGGTCGAGGGCCTCGGGACGCCGTCGGACTGACCGTGCCGGGGTCTGACGCTGCGGAGCGGCGCTCCCTCAGTACCCTGCGCTGGTGGCTCCTGAGGTGGACCTACACCCCCTCTCGCTCGGGAGGGGGCGCTGATGATCGCGCGCGAGCGGGCGATCGAGGCGCTCGCCGGTGAACGATTCGATGTCGTCGTCATCGGTGGCGGGATCACCGGAGCCGGGGTCGCTCTCGACGCCGCCACTCGCGGCTACAGTGTCGCGCTGGTGGAGAAGACCGACTTCGAGGCGGGCACCAGCAGCCGCTCGAGCAAGCTCGTGCACGGGGGCCTTCGCTATCTTCAGAACTTCGACCTCGGACTCGTTCGCGAGGCGCTCCTCGAGCGCCAGATTCTCGTCAAGCTCGCCCCCCACCTGGTGCGACCGCTGAAGCTCGTGGTGCCCGCGTTCGACGGGGACCGACCGGATCTCCTCATGGGGATAGGCCTGAACATGTATGACGTGATGGCCACCCCCCGGCTGCGCGGGCGGCGCAGCGCCCGCCGGGCAGCGGCCGAGGCGGGAGCCGATCCCGACGGGGACTGGAGTCCAGAGCGCCATCGGATGATCTCCGGCGAGGAGGTGGTCGATCTCCTTCCTGCGCTCTCGGGCCGCAACCCTACGGGGGGTTATCTGTTCTACGACTGTCAGACCGACGACGCGCGGCTCGTGCTCACCGTGCTCGGTGAGGCGGAGCGCTTCGGCGCGATCTGCGCCAACCGGCTCGAGGTGGTCGAGCTCGTGCGCGAGGAGGGCCGGCAGTCAGGGGTCAGGGTACGTGATGCGGAGACCGATTCAGAGTTCATCGTCCAGGCCGACAACGTGGTGAATGCGACCGGCGTATGGGCCGACCGCATCCGGCCCGAGGAGCTGCACTCCGAGGCCGACGTGCCAAGGATCCGGCCCAGCCGGGGAACTCACATCACGGTCGGGCACGCGGACCTGCCCCTGGTCGCGGGCGCGATCGTGCCCGCGGCGGGCGGACGCACGATCTTCGCGCTCCCCTGGCTCGGGAGAAGCCTGATCGGGACGACCGATAACGACTACGAAGGCGAGATCGATCACGTGAAGCCCTCCGCCGAAGACGTCGACTATCTGCTCGAGGCGACCAACGCCTTCTTCGGGACGAGCCTCCTCGCCGGCGACCTGACCGGCGCCTACGCGGGGGTCCGGCCGCTAATCTCGACCGGCGATTCGAAGAAGTCGGTCGACATCTCGCGCAAGGCCGAGCTCTACGAAACCTCGAGCGGAATGATCACCATCACCGGCGGAAAACTCACTACCTGGCGCCGTATGGCGAAGCTGGCGGTCGACCGGTTGGTCGAGCGCGACGGTCGCAAGGCTCCCTGCCGCACCGATGAGATACCGCTCGGGCTCGCCGTCGACCCCGCGAGCCTGCCCGAGGTCGAGGGCGTGCCGGAGGAATCCTACGCTGCGCTGGCGGCACGCTACGGTCACGCCGCGCACGAGGTTCTGCGCACGGCTTCGGAGCGGGGCGAGCTGGCCCAGCCGATCGTGGCGGGCCTGCCCGATCTCCTCGCCGAAGTGCCATTCGCGGCGCGCCACGAGCAGGCTCGCAGCGTCGGCGACGTGCTCCTGCGGCGCACGCGGCTCGGCATCCTCGCGGCGAGTGAGCTGCACGCGCAGGACGGCGCGGCGGTGGCTCGCGTGGCGCAAGCCCTGGGCGGCGAGCTCGGATGGGACGAGCGGCGCACCGCGCTCGAGCTCGAGCGCTTCCGGCGTGAGGGCGAGCTCGAAGGCATCCTCGCGGAGGCATGATCATGGCTTACCTGCGCCGGCTGCTCCCGATGATCATCTTCCTGCTCCTCGCGCTGGCGGGAACGGCACGGGCGGCGGGGACGCCGGTGCTCGAGCCGCCGGCGACCATCGCCGGACCCGGCAGCTCGATCCAAGCACTCTCCGGGCTCTCGGTCTCGCGGGACGGGACGGGCGGTCTCGTCTACCTCGAGTCGGTCAACGGCGTCAACCACGTCTTTGTCAGCGTGCTCACGGGAGGCGCGTTCGGCGTGCCGGTCGAGGTCGATGCGGGGCTGCCGGGAGCGTCATCGCAGCCGGTGATCGCCGCCGGGGACGGAGGCCTGCTGCTGATCGCGTTCACCAACGGTAATCAGATCTTCGTTGTGTCGCGCGCGACCTCCTCGGCGGCGTTATCCGCGCCCCAGGACCTCTACAACGGCGGGATGAACCCGTCGATCGAGCTCTCGATCCACTCCGAGGGGTACCTCGCGTTCACCGCCGACGACGGAGCGGGCTACGACGTTCGCGATTTCTATTACGACAACGGGGCATGGCAGCTCGAGGCCGGCGCTCTCAACGTCACTCCGGCGGATAACGCCGGTACCGGAGCGGGCGCGCCCAAGGTCGCGGCCGCCGGCGACGGCGAAGCGATCGTCGCCTGGGGGGAGAACGGCCACATCTACGCGCGCCGCGTGTGGTACGCGATGACGAGCTACGAGGTGGAGCAGGCCGATGTGCAGTCGGCGGACGGCTTCAGTGAGGAGGTGGCGGACTCGCCGGAGATCGCCGTGGGGGACAACTCCTCCTACGCCGACGTGAGCTTCCACGAGGTCTTCACGAACGGATCGCAGACGATCTCGCGTGTGCTCGTCAACAAACTCGTGGGCTCCACCTTCCAGGGCGCCACCGAGGCGGACGGGCAATCATTCGCGAGCGGACCCGGCGCCACCGACCCGGACATCGTGATGATGCAGTACGGCAACGGCTTCGTCACCTCCGAGCTCGCGAACGACCAGGTGTGGGCGACGATTCTCGGCCAGAACGGCGCCATCGGGACCCCTCAGGAGATCGACAGCCTTCCCAACGCGAGCGCGCCCTACCCGACGGCGGCGATCGCCGGGGACTACTCCGGGCTCATCGCCTGGCAGCACGACCCGGGTCTGCTGGGATCGACGGAGATCCGCGCGCGGTTCTACTCCAGCTCGACCTTCGGTCCCGAGATGGTCGCCTCGAATCCGGCGCTCGGAGCGACCAACGCCGCCGAGGGGCTCCTCGCCGCCGGCGACCACGGCGGCGACGTGTCGATCGCCTACGTGCAGGGGAGCGGAGCGGGGACGACGATTCAGGTGGCCGAGCTTGTCTATCCGCCGGGCTCCTTCGGGGTTACGAGCACTCCGCACTACCGGACCTCGACGACGCCGGCGCTGATCTGGACGGCCCCCCGAGAACTGCTCGGCCCGACCGCGTACACGGTGTCGATCGACGGCGTGGCGGCCGGGTCGACGGGCGCGAGCGCGTTCCGCCCCACGGTTCCCCTGGCGCAGGGACCGCATTCGTTCGTCGTTACGGCCGAGAACGAACACGGACTCACCTCTGCTGCATCGCCGGGCCGCTTCTTCATCGACAGCCTCCATCCGGTGGGGACCTTCACGCTCACGGGCGCCGAGCGGATCAACGGGGAGCTCCATCTGCGCGTGCGCTACAGCGACGCGCATACGGGCGTCCCGCGCGCCGACAGCTCGGGCGTCGCCACCGTGGTCGTCAAATGGGGTGACGGCACGAGTAACCGGATCAGAGTGCAGAAGGCGACCCATCGCTACCTGCGGGCCGGCCGCTATCGCCTGACCATCACCATCACCGACCGTGCGGGCAACCGGACCGTGCTCTCGCGCCGAATCCGGATCACGACGAAGGCGAAGCCCACGAAGAAGAAGAAGTGAGCGCGGCGCCGCCGCGAGCGCTCGAGGCGGCGGGTCGCCGGCTCGAGCTCGGCGATCGGCCCCTGCTCATGGGAATCGTCAACGCCACGCCGGATTCGTTCTCCGACGCCGCGGGTACGCGGACGCTGGAGCAGCGTGTCGAGCTCGCCGCCTCGATGCTCGCCGCGGGGGCCGACGTGATCGACGTCGGCGGCGAGTCCGGCGTCACCAACCGACCGACCGTCGATCCCGAGGAGGAGACCCGGCGCGTCGTCCCGCTGATCGAGCGCATCACCCGCGAACTCGGCGTGCTCGTGTCGGTGGATACCTATAAGCCCGCCGTCGCCCGAGCGGCGATCGCGGCGGGCGCCTCGATGGTTAACGATGTCAGCGGCCTGCGCGATCCCGGCCTGGCCGACGTATGCGCGCAGACGGGCGCGGGGCTCGTGCTCATGCACACGCGCGCCGCGCCCAAGGAGAAGGTGCTCGATCCGGCCTACGACGGCGTCATCGTCGACGACGTGCTCGCCTTCTTGGCCGCACGGATCGAGCTGGCCCAGGCGCGGGGGGTTGCCTTCGAGCAGATCGTCGTCGACCCCGGCCCCGATTTCGCCAAGACCCCCGCCCAGACCGTCGAGGTGCTGCGCTCCCTCGATCGACTCCACGACCTCGAGCGGCCGGTGCTCCTCGCCGTCTCACGTAAGGACTTCATCGGCGCCATCACCCTCCGGCGACCTCGGGAGCGGCTCGCCGGGACGCTCGCCGCCGTCGTCCACGGCGTGGACGCGGGCGCCCACATCCTCCGGGTTCACGACGTCGCCCAGGCGGCCGATTACCTCGCCGTGCGGGCGGTGCTCGACGGAACGCTCGAGCTCGAATCCGAGCTGCGTGTCCCCGAAGAGCTGCGGCGCGAGCAGGGCTGATCCTCCCGTCGGACGCCCCCGGTAGGGTGTGAGGGAGGAATCGCCGGCCGCTGGCTCAACGCGGCTGGAGCCCACCGATCAACAGGAGGTTCATTCATGTCCGTACTCGATCGTTCCGCGTTGGAAGACAGCCCACTCGCCGATCTCCACGCGATCGCCTCAGAGCTTGCAATCGACGGCTACCGTCGCCTGCGTCGCGCCGAGCTGATCGACTCGATTCTCGCCCACCAGGTCGGTGGGGAATCCGCTGGACCGGATTCCCTTGAAGGTTCGCCCGGCGGCGAACTTCCGGGGACGGAGGAATCCTCGAAGGACGACGCCAACGACGACGCCAACGACGACGCCAAGGACGACCAGCCGGCGGCACGGCGGCGCCGCGGGCGCCGCGGCGGCCGCGGCCGCGCGGGATCACGCGACGATGAGGCCGGGACAGGGGAGGCGGATGCCGCGGCCGGCGACGCGGACGAGACGCCGGCCAAGCCCCGCAAGGAGCGGGCCGTGGAGGAGCCGACGGCACCGGCCGAAGCGACCCTCGTCGAGGGAGTGGTCGACCTGCTGCCCAATGGCTCCGGATTCCTTCGCATTACACCCCCGGATCCATCCGACGACGATGTCTACATCTCGGCGGCTCAGGTCAAGCGCTGCGAGCTCCTCTCGGGCGACGTGATCTCGGGGCCACCGCGGGCGCCACGGCGCTCAGAGCGCTTCCCCTCGCTCGTGCGCGTGGACACGATCAACGGCAAGCCCGCCGGTGAGGCCGCGGAGGGGAGTCGCTTCGACGACCTGCCGGCGGCGTTCCCCGACGAGCGCATCCCGCTCGGATCCGAGGATCCGACGGTCAAGGCGATCGAGTGGCTGACGCCGTTCGGCAAGGGCTCTCGCGTGGCGATCGTCGGGGCGACGCGCGCGGGCAAGACGGAGGCGCTGCGCCGGCTCGCGACCTCGCTCGCCGAGCACTCCGAACTTCAGATCTCGGTCGTCCTCGCGGGGGTCCGTCCCGAGGAGCTCGGTGACTGGCAGGGAGGACCTCTGGAGCCGGTAGCGGCGGTCAGCTTCGCGGTGTCTCCCGACGTCCAGGCTCACGTGGTCGAGCCGGTGGTCGACACCGCTCGGCGCCTGGCCGCGCGAGGTGGCGACGTCGTGCTCCTCATCGACACCCTCGACGGCTTGCCGCCGCTCGCCGCGCGCAAGGCGCTCGCCGCGGCACGGAACATCGTCGACGGCGGCTCGCTGACCGTGATCGCGACGGCGAGCGCGCCGGTCGGGGGCGAGACGACGGTGATAGCCCTCGACGCCGCGCTCGCCAGCACCGGGCGCTTTCCCGCCATCGATCTGCTCGCCAGCGGGACCGTCCGTCCCGAGCGTCTCGTCGGCGAAGCGGCGGCGGAGGCGATCGCGCGGGCACGGATCGAGGCGGCCGAGGAGGGATAGCCCCGATCAGTAGGCGGTGCAGCGCGAGCGGTGTCGGGGCTCGGACTTGTAGCTCGACCCGCCACCGCGGGTCCATAGCACTCGATCGACGGTCGCTGCGGACACCGACTCATCTGCCCGCGCCGCGATGATCAGCTCGACGGCGTGCACGGCGCACGCCCTGATCTCGACTTCCTCGGGCGAGTCGTGCTCGATCAGCTCGCCGCGGTTGATCCGGGCCAGGAGGTCGGGGGCGAAGCGCAGGACGCCGTCCAGGCGCAGGACGTGGGGGACGAGATTGTCTGCGAACATCGTCAGCCGCCCGCGGTCGCGCCAGCGGACGACGCCGCCGTCGGCGAGGTCCGCGGCCACGATCTGGGCGCGCTTGAAGAAGGGCACCGCGAAGCCGCCGTACGTCGACACGTCGGCGAAGCAGTCCCAGCCGCCGAGCTGCCCCGCCAGTGTCACCGCGGAGCCTTCGGCGCCATCCACGACGGCGAGAAATCGTCCGTCGTAGTCGTGCGCCACGTGCCGGCCCAGGTCGTTCAGCGACGCCGCGAACAGGGCCATGAGCTCATGTCCGGGATCCTCACCGAGCACGTCGGCGATCTCATCCGCGCCGAGCGAGGCCAGTTCGTGCGCGGCCCAGGGCCCGGCGGCCTCGAACCGTTCCCGTACCCCGCCCGCAACCGTGTGGTACCCCGAGCGGCCGCCGCGCTTGCGCAGCGTGGGGAACCATCCCGAGCCGAAGTTGATCGCGTCGAGCGTGAGCCAGAACGCGGCGAGCACTTCGGCCGAGCCGGTCACCAGGTGTTCCGGATCGGGCCCGCCTGCCGGCTCCGCCAGCGGCAGCGCCGCCGCGTAGGCCGGGATCGCGGCATACTCGATGTTCACGCTGCGGGCCTGCGCGGCGACCCGGGCGCAGGCACTGCGGACCATGTCCGTGACGTCCCACATGGTTGAGAGGATGACGCCTGAATTCGCTGGCGCGAATTCAACCGGCAGTGGCTGGCCGGTGCGGATTCGACGGCGACCGCCGACCGCATCGCTAACGTCTAAAAGATCTCCATGCCCGAGCCGATCAACGACATCGACACCCTCCTTGCCGGCCTCAACGCACCCCAGCGCGAGGCGGTCACGCACGGCGAAGGGCCGCTGCTCATCCTCGCCGGGGCCGGGTCGGGGAAGACGCGCGTGCTCACCCACCGAATCGCCTATCTCGTCGCTTCGGACTTCGCGCGCCCGAGCGAGATCCTTGCCATCACCTTCACCAATAAGGCGGCGGGGGAGATGCGCGATCGCGTCGAGCTGCTCGTCGGCCGACGGACCCGGGCGATGTGGGTGATGACCTTCCACGCCGCCTGCGCGCGCATGCTCCGTGCCGACGCTCATCGCCTCGGCTACACGCGCCAGTTCACCATCTACGACCAGGCAGACGCCCGCCGGCTCGTCAAGCGCTGCCTCGACGAGCTCGGCATCGATCCCAAGCGGTTCACCCCCGGCGCCATTCACTCGCAGATCTCCGACGCCAAGAACCGCCTCCGGGATGCCGACGCCTACGGAAAGCTCGTCGGCTCGTATTTCGAGCAGACGGTGGCCGACGTGTTCCGGCTCTACGAACGCGAGCTCCATCGCATGAACGCGATGGACTTCGACGACCTGCTCGTTCGAGCGGTGAACGTCCTC
Source organism: Solirubrobacteraceae bacterium (assembly GCA_036510175.1). GTDB lineage: Bacteria > Actinomycetota > Thermoleophilia > Solirubrobacterales > Solirubrobacteraceae > Palsa-465. The sequence continues at coordinate 8,503 of DATCEM010000205.1, forward strand.
GAGCTCTTCCCCGAGGTCCGCGAGCGCTACTCCACCGCCTTCCGCGACGTACTCGTCGACGAGTACCAGGACACCAACCACGCCCAGTACCGCTGGCTGCAGCTGCTCGCGGGCGAGCATCGGAACCTCGCGGTGGTGGGCGACGATGCCCAATCGATCTATAGCTTTCGCGGGGCCGACATCACCAACATCCTCAACTTCACCGACGACTTCCCCGATGCCCACGTCGTCTCGCTCGAGCAGAACTACCGCTCGACCCAGACCATCCTCGATGCCGCCAACGCGCTCATCGGCAACAACCGCGCCCAGAAGCCCAAGTCCCTGTGGAGCGACCTCGGCCACGGCGACCCGATCAAGGTGCGCGAGCTCGAGGACGAGCATGCCGAGGCGCGGTTCGTCACCGGCGAGATCCAGCGACTCGCCGACGAGGGCGTGTCCCGCAGCGAGATCGCCGTCTTCTACCGCACCAATGCGCAGTCGCGCGTGCTCGAGGACACGCTCGTGCGGGCCGAGATCCCCTATCAGGTGATCGGGGGAACGAAGTTCTACGAGCGCGCGGAGATCAAGGATGCCATCGCCTACCTGACCGCGCTCGTCAATCCCGCCGATGCCGGCGCGTTCACCCGGGTCGTCAATTCGCCCCGGCGCGGGATCGGCTCGACGTCGCTGGGCCGGGTGCTCTCGTTTTCGAACACGATGGGGATCACGATCTGGGAGGCCGCGTCTGAGCCCGAGCAGGTGCCCAGCCTCGGGGCCCCGGCGGTGAAGGCGCTACGGCGCTTCATGGGGACGATGCAGCTCCTGCGCGAGCGCGCGCAGGGCGAGGCGCCGATCGCCGTCCTCCTTCAGGAGATCCTCCGCGAGACCGGCTACCTGGCCGCGCTCGAGGCGGAGCGCACGATCGAGGCTCAGGGCCGGATCGAGAACCTCGAAGAGCTCGTCAACGTGGCCTCGGAGTACGACACCGCGCAGTCCGGGCAGACACCGTCCCTGGCGGAGTTCCTCCAGCAGGTGGCGCTCGTCGCCGACGCCGACGCCCGCACCGACGATGAGGGCCTGGTCACGCTGATGACCCTGCACAACGCCAAGGGCCTGGAGTACCCGATCGTCTTCATCATCGGCTGCGAGGAGGGCGTGTTCCCCCATTCGCGCGCCCTCGACGAGGGTGGTCTCGAGGAGGAGCGCAGGCTCTGCTACGTCGGGATCACCCGCGCCGAGCGCGACCTCTATCTCACCTACGCGCGGACCCGCACGGTGTTCGGCGCCCGCAGCTACGGCCTCGGCAGCCGCTTCATCACCGAGATCCCGACAGCGCTCACCGATCACGAGGAGCAGGCGCCGCGGGGGACGAACGGGTTCCGGGCCCGGGCGACCTCGTGGTCCTCTCAGGTCGAGGCCGACGGGCCCGCACCGGTCGCCTACCGCCTGGGCGACGACGTCGTCCACGCCGCCTTCGGCGACGGCGTCGTCACCGGCGTCGAGCCGGGCGGAATCGTCGTGATCCGCTTTAGCAAGGATCGCTCCGAGCGAAAGCTCGTCGCCGGCCTCGCGCCGATCTCGAGACGGTAGCGGCCGAGTTCGCTGACGCTCACCCGCCGCCCGATGCTTTA
>DATCEM010000206.1:0-3914 GCA_036510175.1 Solirubrobacteraceae bacterium
CCCAGCGCGCGAAGAAGCGATCCCCGACGCTGATGAGCCGCCGCCGGTGCTTCTCGAACGGGCCCGGCGCCTCGAGGATCTCCCGGCCGAGCTTGCGTCCGATCGCGTAGCCGATGTTGTCGCCGACGATCGCCGCCGCGACGGCGATGACCACGACCAGCCAGATCTGGAGCTTGCCCGCCGCTGCCAGCCCCGCGGCCAGGACGAGCGCGGTCTCGCCGGGGCTGGGAATGCCCAGGGACTCGAGCCCCACGAGGGCGGGAAGGAGGTAGCCGAGGCTGCTGGTGACGCTGATGATCGCCGCAAGGGCGATCATCCGGCGACGTTCTCGAGCACCGCGAGGAGCGACAGACCGGCCTGGAGGGTGTATCCGCGCCGGAGCACCGCGGCCTCGAGGCGCAGCGGGCGCTCGAGCACGCCGTTGAGCCAGTGCGGGCCGACACGGAGCTCGGAGACGTGGTCGTTGTGATCGCGCAGCCGGTAGCGCTGCGAGACTCGGACGGCCGCCGCCGCGGGCAGGAGCAGGCTGTTGAACGAAGTCACGCGATCGACCCGCCACGCCGCCTCGGTGGCGGCTCGCCGGAGCATCCGGCGCGTATAGCGCCGGTAGTGGTGGTTGACCACGTCATGGGTGGACCAGAGCGCCGGATAGGCGGGAACGGTGAGGAGCAGCCAGCCGCCGGGCTTGATCACGCGTCGGATCTCCCGCAGGGCGACGACGTCGTCGGGTGTGTGCTCGAGGACATCCAGGCAGGTGACGAGATCGAACGAGCCGTTCTCCCAGGGTAGGGTCTCGACCCTGCCCACGCGCACCTCTCCGAGCTCGCGCCCGCGGGCGTGCTCGGCGGCCATCTCCGAGAGCTCGATCCCCGACACCTCGCCGTAGGCGCGCAGGTCCTGCAGCGTCCGTCCCGATCCGCAGCCGGCATCGAGGACGCGGGCGTCGGCGGGCAGGGGCAGGCGGTCGAGCTCGGCGCGGATGATCAGCCGTCGTCCCCGATACCACCAGTGGTATTCGTCAGCATCCAGCAACGCACGCAGCTCGCGCTCCTCCATGGGCGGATGCTGTCATTTAATTGACTTGAACGGTCTCGGCATCTTCGTCCCGCGCGTGCACCGCCGGCAGGCGCAGGGTAAACGTCGCTCCGGGGCCGTGGGTCTCCTCGAGCACGAGCTCGCCTCCCATGCGGGCGGCGAGCTCTCGCCCGATCGCCAGGCCGAGCCCGAATCCCGCCGAGCCGCCCGTTTCGCGCCCCCGGTGAAAGCGCTTGAAGATGAGCTCGCGCTCCTGCGGTGCCACGCCGGGACCGTGATCGGTGACGCTGACCGCGACCGGGTCTTCGCCGTTGTGGAGCGCGACCCGGATCTCCGAGCCGGGCGCGGTCATCTGCCCCGCGTTGTCGAGGAGGATGCGGAGGATCTGGGCGACGCTGCCGGGATCTCCGAGCGCCCAGCACGCTGAGGACTCCTCGAGCCGCGAGCTGACTCCGCGCTCGGCGTTGCTCGCCTCGAACTCGGCGAGCACCGCGCGGCTCAGCTCGCCGAGCTCCACGGGCTCGCTGCGCAGCTCGACCTCGGCGTCGATGCGGCTGAGATCGAGCAGGTCGCCGGCCAGGCGGCCGAGGCGGCGCGATTGGGCTCGCGCTCGGGCGAGCAGGCGGCGGGCGTCGGGGAGATCCGGGGTCGGCCCGCTGAGGTCATCGTCGATGAGCTCGAGCATCCCGTGGAGCGAGGCCAGGGGCGTACGCAGCTCATGTGAGGCGGTCGAGACGAAGGCGCGCCGCGCCTCCTCCTGCTGCGCCAGTCGGCGCTGCATGATCGCGAAGGTTCGCGTCAGATCGCCCACCTCGTCGCCCGCGCGGTCCACCGGGACCTCGACCGTGGGGCCGCCCTGGGCGAGACGCAGCGCGGCCATGCGCAGGCGCTGGAGTCGGCGCAGCAGCGTGGCCGACAACGGGATACCGAGGATCAGGGTCAGGGCGATCCCCGCCAGCGCGGCGTCGATGAACGCCGTGCGCACCACGTGGACGGCGCCCGGAATCTCGGTGATCGGGCGGCTCGCGGCGAGGACGTAGGTGATGCCGCCGATCCGCACGGGGACCGCGACCTCGGCCACGTCGCTGTTCGCGCCCGAGCCGAAGGTCTTGATCGTGCGCCCGGCCTGGAAGGCCTTCGCGACGGCACCGGAGATCAGGCTGTCCGTCGACCCGATGGTGGCATCGGAGGCGATCGGGACCAGGGGGTAGGCGTAGAGGCTGATCGTCGCTCCGGCGCGACCGCCGAGGGCGTCGACGTCTTGCAAGGCCAGGTTGCTCGACGCCGCCGCGTCGGCGGCCGAGGTACTTGCCGCTCCCCCTACCGGCTTTCCCGCCGCGTTCGCGTCCGCGATGTCGTCGGGCGTGAGCTGGGCGAACGTTCGCTGCTCGCCGCCCACCTCGGTGACCAGCGTGCTCTGGGCCTCGTTGCGGAGCTGGCGCTCCAGGGGCGAGAGCAGCGCGAGCGCGGCCACGGCGAGGGTAGCCACGGTGCTGACGAGCAACGCGCCGACGATCCGGCCGCGCAGGCCGAGGGCACCGTGGCGCCTGAGCACTATGGTCCCCGCAGGCGGTACCCGGCGCCGCGCACCGTAAGGATGTATCGAGGGTTGTCGGGCTCGGGCTCGAGCTTCTCGCGTAGGTGCCGGATGTGGACGTCGATCGCTCGCGGGTCGCGGTAGGCGCTGTCGCCCCAGATCGCGCGCAGCAGCTCCTGGCGGTTGAGCAGCCGTCCGGGATCGGCCATGAGGGCGTCGAGGAGCTCGAACTCCGAGAAGGTGAGCCGTACCTGCTCGCCGTCCATCATGACCTCGCGCTGCGCGCGGTCGAGCGCGATCGGCCCGACGACCAGCACCTCGTCGCCCATCGCCCGCGTGCCGGCCCGCCGAAGCACCGCGCGGATGCGGCTGCGCAGCTCAGCGAGGCCGAACGGCTTGGTCACGTAGTCGTCGGCGCCCGCTTCGAGACCGAGCACGGCGTCGGCCTCGGAGTCGAGCGCGGTGAGCATGATGATGGGCACCACGTTGCGCCGTCCGCGCAGCGTCCGGCACACCTCGTAGCCGTCGGGGCCGGGACCCAGGGCGACGTCGAGGAGAACGACGTCGAAGTGGTCGGTGCTGGCGCGATCGATGGCCGAGCGTCCGTCCGCGACCGCCATCACTCGGTGACCCTCACGGGAAAACGAGCGCGTGAGCATCTCGCGCAGATCGGATTCGTCGTCGACGACGAGGATGCTCAGCGAAGGATCGGCGCTGCGTGGGGCAGCGGGGAGCGGGCCGGCGGTTACGGGACGATCTGTGGGCATGGAGGTGTCGATCGTACCGGGAGGGGGGATGCTGACCGGCATCTCGCCTCCTCTCAGCCCAACCCGGGGATGAAGGTCGTGGGAGCGCCGTAGCGGCTGTAGGTGGTGAAGAAGTAGGCGTCAAACGAGCTCTGGCCGTCGACGATCGAGTACGTCCCGAGGGCCGAGGGGAGGTCTCTGATGTGGCGGAACGCGTAGACGACCTTCGCTCGCGGGTCCTTCGCCCCGCGCCCCAGCGAATGCAGGGCCTCGAGGATTCCGCTCATCGCCACATATCCGAAGATCCCGCTCGCCCACGGCGCGCGGCTCCCGTAGGTGGCGGCGAAGTCGGTCTCGAACTGGCTGCCCGCGCGCGGCAGCCCCCGATTGGGGAGAAGCCCGGGGGCGCTGAGATAGGTGTTGTAGCGCGCCGTCGCCGTCGTCTGTGCCCACGACGGCGCGCGGGTGACGGCGGCTGAGGCGAACTTCCTGATCGTGGGATCGGCGGCGCTCAGCGCGTTCCACAGCGTCGTCACCGAGCTGTCGGGCGACCCCGCGTAGAGCAGCGCGCCCGCCTTCGCCTTCCTGATCGCCTT
>DATCEM010000207.1:0-9406 GCA_036510175.1 Solirubrobacteraceae bacterium
GAGGGTGCTCGTGTGCGACGACGAGCCGCAGATCCTGCGAGCGCTGCGCGTGATCCTTCGCGACGCCGGATTCGAGGCCGTCCCCGCCGAGACGGCCGAGGAGGCGCTCGATGCGGTGGCCGTGCGCCCGCCCGACGCGGCGATCATCGACCTCGTGCTCCCCGACATCGATGGCGTGGAGCTGTGCGCGCGCCTGCGCGAGTGGAGCAAGATGCCGATCATCGTCCTCTCCGCCATCGGCGAGGAGGACGCCAAGGTGCGTGCGCTCGCCGCCGGCGCGGACGACTACATCACCAAGCCGTTCGGTCCTCGCGAGCTGGTGGCACGCCTGGAAGCAAACCTGCGGCGTGTCGGACCCGGCCCGGAGGAGGCGGTGATCCTCGCCGACGGGCTCGAGGTCGATCTGCCCCGGCGGACCGTCGTCCATGAAGGCGTCGAGGTCCACCTGACGCCGACCGAGTTCGATCTCCTGCGCCTGCTCGCCCGTAACCGCGGACGCCTGATGACGCACCGCGAGCTGCTGGTATCGGTCTGGGGCACCGGGTACAGCGATGACACTCAGGTCCTGCGGGCGCACATCGCCAACCTCCGGCGCAAGATCGAGCCGTCGTCAGGACCGCGGTACATCAAGACCGATCCCGGCGTCGGGTACCGGTTCGCCGCCTAGCGTCGGCGCGCCTTCACACGATCTGCACGCGACGGAGCGCTTTCTGCACGCGCCGTTGACGCCCGGCCACCGACCATAGGGCCATGGCCCACGACCTGCTCTCGATCGCCTTGGGGATCCTCATGTTCGCGATCCTCCTCGCTCTGATCTGGGGCATCGACCGGATATGACCCCCTTCGGCCCGCCCGGTGCCTACTTCATCGCCCACATGGGCGCGGCCGACTTCTTCGGCCTGGTCGTCTCGGTGCTCATCTGCGCCTACCTGCTCTATGCGCTCCTGCGCGGGGAGAGGTTCTAAGCAGTGATTCCCGGACGGAATTGCCAATGACCTTCACCGGCTGGCTGACCATCTTCCTCTTCGTCACGCTGCTGACGTTGATCGCCATCCCCTTCGGCGGCTACCTCGCCAGGGTGTACACGGGCGAGCGCACCTTCCTCGACCCGCTGTTCCGCGTTCCCGAGCGGCTCGCCTACCGGGTCCTGCACGTCAACCCCGACCAGGGACAGGACTGGAAGCAGTACGCGAGGAGCCTGATCATCTTCTCCCTCGCCGGGTGGCTGCTTCTGTACTTCATCCTCCGCACGCAGACGCTGTGGGACTTCACGGGACTCAACCCGATGCATTACCACTCGGGCACCTGGGACGTGTCGTTCAACACCGCGTCGTCGTTCATGACGAACACGAACTGGCAGTTCTACGGCGGCGAGACGACGATGAGCTACTTCAGCCAGATGGTCGGGCTGACGGTGCAGAACTTCCTTTCCGCCGGCGTAGGGATCGTCGTCGCGGTTGCCCTGATTCGCGGCATCGTCGGTCGCAGCGGTAAGAGCATCGGCAACTTCTGGCAGGACATGGTGCGCACCATCCTCTGGGTGCTCACGCCGATCTCGATCGTCGTCGCGCTCGTGCTCGTGTGGCAGGGGTCGATTCAGAACTTCTCGCATTACCTGACGGTGAACGGGATCACCGGTCTCGGTCAGCACATCGCCATGGGGCCGGTCGCCTCGCAGGAGGCGATCAAGCTGCTCGGGACCAACGGCGGTGGCTTCTTCAACACGAACTCGGCGCACCCGTTCGAGAACCCGAACGGGTTCACGAACTTCTTCGAGATGCTCGTCGTCCTGAGCATCCCGGCGGCGCTCGTGTTCCAGTACGCGAGGATGTCGGGCAACCGCCGGCAGGGACTCGCCATCTACGCGACGATGATGGTGATGTTCCTCGGCGCGGCGTCGGTCGCCTATGTCGCCGAGGCCCACGGCTCGCCGGCCCAGCACGCGGCCGGACTGCACACGCAGGTCATCGCCGGCTCGACCGGTGGCAACATCGAGGGCAAGGAGCAACGCTTCGGGATCGCGGGATCGGCGCTGTTCGACGTCGTCACGACGGTCACGTCGTGCGGAGCGGTCAACAGCTCGCTCGAGTCATTCACGGGAATCGGCGGCGCCGTTCCCTTCGCCAACCTGTCAGCGAGCGAGGTGATCTTCGGCGGTGTGGGTACCGGGCTGTACTCAATTCTCCTTTACGTCCTGCTGGCGGTGTTCCTCGGTGGGCTGATGGTGGGCCGAACGCCCGAGTACCTGGGCAAGAAGATCGAGGCCCGCGAGATCAGACTGGTCTCGCTGGGGATCCTCATCACGCCGCTCACCGCGCTCCTCGCCACCGCGCTGGGTACCGCCACCAAGGCGGGTCGAGCCTCGATCGACACGGCGATCGCCCACGGCCCGCAGGCGTTCTCCGAGACCTTCTATGCCTATCTGTCACAGGCGAACAACAACGGCTCGGCCTTCGCCGGCTACACCGGTTACATCCAGCCGGGCGCCGGCAACACCGGCGCCCACGGGATCACCTTCGCCGACCTGCTCGGCGGCTCCGTCATGCTCATCGCGCGCTACGCGCCGATTCTCTTCGCCCTTGCCGTCGCCGGCTCGCTCGCCGGAAAGCGTGTCAGTCCCGCCGGACTGGGGACGATGCGCACCGACAATCCGACCTTCGTCGTGCTCCTCATCGGCGTGATCATCCTCATCGGCGCTCTTACCTTCTTCCCCGCCCTGCTTCTCGGACCGATCGTGCAGGGCCTGACCGGACACCTCTACTGACATGAGGCGCGACATCGTCACCTCACTCGTCGGCATCCTCGTATTCACCCTGTCCTGTGGAGTCGCCTACCCGCTCCTCATCACCGGTGTGAGCCAGGTGGCCTTCCCGGGTAACGCCAACGGCCAGAAGATCTATGTGCAGGGCAAGCTCGTCGGCTCGAAGATCATCGGCCAGGACTTCGCCGACGTGGTGATGAAGAACGGTGAGCCCGAGATGCTCAAGGGTGAACCGGTCACCACCCCCGATCCACGCTACTTCCAGGCTCGCCCCTCGGGAACCACACCGGCCGACAACGCGGCCGCCAGCTCGTTCGCCAACTACGGCCCGAACAGCGTCGTCACCGAACAGGCGATCACGGCCAACGTCCAGGCGTACATCGCGCTCGACAAGGCCCCGGACGGCATGCCGTATTACCCGGGCGGGCTGACCGCCGGCAAGGTTCCCGTCGATGCGGCCGACACGTCGGCCTCGGGGATCGATCCCGACATCTCGCCGCGCAATGCCGACATCCAGGCCTACCGCATCGCCGCCGTCCGGCACCTGTCGCTGGCGAGGGTGCGCCACCTCATCTCCACGTACACCGCAGGCCGCGGACTCGGGTTCTCGGGCGAGCCCGGAGTGGACGTGCTCGAGCTCAATCTCGCCCTCAACCGCCTCTCAGGGGGTAGCTGATGTCCTCCACCGCACCCGCCGCGCCCCACGAACGCGAGGCCGTCTCATTGTTTCGCCGCGACATCGTCTACCGCGCGCTGCTCGACAGCCTGAAGAAGCTCGACCCGCGCGTCCAGGTCCGCAACCCGGTCATGTTCGTCGTCGAGATCGGTGCGACGGTCACCACCGTCACCTGGATCATCCAGCTCTTCGGCGGTAAGGCGCTCGGGGGAAACGACCCGTCCTGGTACACGTTCACCATCTCGATCTGGCTCTGGCTCACCGTCGTCTTCGCGAACATGGCCGAGGCGTTCGCCGAAGGTCGCGGGCGCGCTCAGGCAGACACCTTGCGGGCGATGCGCCAGGAGACGATGGCGACGATGAAGGACGGCTCGAGCAAGCGCGCCGCCGAGCTCACCAAGGGCGACATCGTGGTCGTCGATGCCGGCGAGCTCATCCCCGGGGACGGCACGGTGATCGAGGGCATCGCCTCGGTCGACGAGTCTGCCATCACCGGGGAATCGGCGCCCGTGATTCGTGAGTCCGGCGGCGACCGCAGCGCCGTCACGGGGGGGACGCGGGTGACCTCGGATCGCCTGGTGATCGAGATCACCCAGGAGCCCGGTCACTCGTTCATGGACCGGATGATCGCACTCGTCGAAGGCGCCTCGCGGCGCAAGACGCCGAACGAGATCGCCCTGAACATCCTTCTCGCCGGACTCACGCTGATCTTCATGATCGTCGTCGCGACACTGCGCCCGTTCGGTCTCTTCGCCCACACGTCGATCTCCGAGACGACGCTCATCTCACTGCTCGTCGCCCTCATCCCCACGACGATCGGTGCCCTGCTCTCGGCCATCGGGATCGCGGGCATGGACCGCCTCGTCCGCCGTAACGTACTCGCGCTCTCGGGCCGGGCGGTAGAGGCCTCAGGCGACGTCGACGTGCTCCTACTCGACAAGACGGGGACGATCACCATCGGTAACCGGCTCGCCTCGGAGTTCATCCCCATGCCCGGGGTCCCCGAGGCCGAGCTCGCCGAGGTCGCCCAGCTCGCCTCGCTCGCCGACGAGACCCCCGAGGGGCGCTCGATCGTCGTCCTCGCCAAGCAGTACGGGCTGCGCGAGCACGACATGAGGGAGCTGGGGGCGACGTTCGTCCCCTTCACCGCCCAGACGCGGATGAGCGGCGTCGACCTGAACGGGAACCGGCTGCGCAAGGGCGCGGGCGACTCGGTGATCAAGTTCGTCGAGAGCGAGGGCGGCCGCCCCCCGGCCGAGCTCCAGCCGGTACTCGACCGGATCGGCCGCGAGGGCGGCACCCCGTTGGCCGTCGCCCGCGACTCGCAGGTGCTCGGGGTCATCTACCTCAAGGACACGATCAAGGAGGGGATGCGCCAGCGCTTCGACCAGCTCCGGGCCATGGGCATCAGGACGATCATGATCACCGGCGACAACCGGCTCACCGCCGCCAAGATCGCCGAGGAGTCGGGCGTCGACGACTTCCTCGCCGAGGCCACCCCCGAAGCGAAGCTCGCACTGATCAAGGAGGAGCAGGCGAACGGGAGGCTGGTCGCGATGACCGGCGACGGGACCAACGACGCGCCCGCCCTCGCGCAGGCCGATGTGGGCGTGGCCATGAACACGGGCACGCAGGCCGCCCGCGAGGCGGGCAACATGGTCGACCTCGACTCCAACCCGACGAAGCTCATCGAGATCGTCGAGGTTGGCAAGCAGCTGCTGATCACCCGCGGCGCGCTGACGACGTTCTCGATCGCCAACGACGTCGCCAAGTACTTCGCCATCCTCCCGGCGATCTTTGTCTCCACCTACGCCTACGGCACCAGCCATCAGGGCCCGCTCCACGTGCTCAACGTCATGAGCCTGGGCACGCCACGGTCGGCGGTGATCTCGGCGATCGTCTTCAACGCGATCGTCATCCCCCTGCTCATCCCGATCTCACTGCGGGGGGTCAGCTACCGGCCGATCGGCGCCAGCGCGCTCCTGCGACGGAACCTGTGGATCTACGGACTCGGTGGCATCATCGCCCCGTTCATCGGCATCAAGCTGATCGACCTCATCGTCCACAATCTCCTCGGCGCCTAGCCATGGTGGCGCGGTGCTCCCTTCGAGCGCGATGATCAGGGATCGATGGAACCGCGCCGCACTGCTGAGTCCGAATCGCCGATCACGGAGCGGCGCGCAGGCCGGTACAAGATCTTCCTCGGGATGGCCGCGGGGGTGGGCAAGACCTATCGCATGCTCCAGGAGGGCCAGGCCGAAGCCGAGGCTGGTCGCGACGTGGTGATCGGCTACCTCGAGCCCCACGACCGCCCGGAGACGATCGCCCAGGCGGATGACCTCGAGCTCGTTCCCCGACGGCACGTCCGCTACCGGGAGACCGAGCTCGAGGAGATGGACCTGCCCGCCGTCCTGCGCCGGGGGCCCGAGCTGTGCCTCATCGACGAGCTCGCCCACACCAATGCGCCGGGCCTCGAGCACGCCAAGCGCTATCAGGACATCGAGGATGTGCTCAAAGCGGGCATCGACGTGTTCTCGACGGTCAACGTCCAGCACCTCGAGAGCCTCAACGACCAGATCGCGGAGGTCACAGGTACACGTGTGCGCGAGACCGTCCCCGACGCCGTGCTCGGGACGGCCGACGAAGTCGTGCTCCTCGATCTCACGCCGGAGTCACTGATCGAGCGCCTCATCGCCGGGAAGATCTATCCGCAGGACCGCGTCCAGGCCGCCCTGAACAACTTCTTCACGATCGAGAATCTCGCCGCGCTGCGCGAGGTCTCGCTGCGCCAGGTTGCCGAGGAGGTCGAGCACAAGCGCGTGATCAGCGACCCGCGCCTCGGCAGCCGGGACGAAGGGCTGATCGAGACCGCCGCGGCCCAGGCGATCCACGACCGCCTGCTCGCCCTGGTCACCCCCACCCCGCGCTCGCAACGGGTCGTGCGCCGCGCGTGGCGCTCGGCGCAGCGCCTCGGGGGCGAGCTCGACCTGCTGTGGGTGAGCGATCACGAGCCGCGCGAGGACGAGCGCGAGCAGCTCGACGCGCTCCGTCGCCTGGCCAGTGTGCTGGGCGCGCATCTGCTCATCGAGCACGGCGACGACGTCGCCGCCACCGCCGCCCGGGTCGCGGAAGACCGCGGGACCACCTACATCCTCATGGGCAGGCCCAAGCCCCGATCGGCGATGCGGCGGCTGCTGCAGCCCGCTCTGCCGTTTCGGCTCCTCAGCCTCCTCCCCGGGGTCGACCTGCGGATCGTCGCCGATCGCACGCGCCGGGTCGCGAACAACGAGACCAGGGAGGAACCGTGATCGCTTCCCTCATCGTCCTCGTCGGGCTCCTGGCGAGCGCCGTGGCCGCGCTCGTGGCCACCCACCTTCGGTACCGGCGCCGGCGCCCGGCGAAGCCACCCACCCCCGGCGCGGGACGGATCCTCTTCCCCTTCATGGGGGGAGCGCTCTCGCAGCGGGCGCTCGACGCGGCGCTGCGCCTGGCGCGGGCCGAGGACGCGACGCTCGTCCCGGTCTTCCTCGCCCGCGTATCGATGCAGCTCCCGATCGACACTCCGCTTCCCCACCAGAGCGGGGTCGCGCTCTCGCTCCAGGAGGCGATCGAGCAGCGCGCCACCGCCTGGGGCATCGCCGTCGACGCGCGGATCGAGCGTGGGCGGACGTACCGTCACGCCCTGCGCCAGACCTTCGAGCACGAGCGCTATGACCGCATCGTCCTCGCCGCCGCCGAGCGCGGCCACGACGGCTTCGATGCCGGCGACGTCGCCTGGCTGCTCGACAATGCCGCCGGCGAGATCGTCGTGCTGCGACCGGACTGCGACACGACGATCAGGCCCCCGGCGGCTCGTTCCCGGCGCGCGCCCCGTCCCGCCCGGGTGCGGGCTGGGGTCGGCTGAGCGGGACAGGGGCCGGCCGACAGCGGCGACTCAGGATGACTGATGGACGATGAGCACAGGGGACGCCGAGTGCGCCACCACGGCGGCAGCGACGCTGCCGAGCAAATGTCCCACGAGCCCGCTGCGGCGGTGGGAGCCGAGCACGATGAGGCTCGCTTCACGCTCCTGCGCAAGCTCGACGATCCCCTTCCACGTCGGCGCTGCCTCGACCGCGATGCTCTGCGGGCGGAACCCCGCCTTCTCTGCCAGCGACGCTCCGTGCGCGGCGGTCTCCTGCGCGGCCCTGAGCACTTCGGTGGCGTCCGCAGCGTTGAAGTGCTTCTCGCTGATGGGCACAAATCCGACATCAGCAGGCTGCCACACGCAGACGACGAGCACGTCGCGCCCAGGCACGAGCTGGCGGGCGGCCTGCTCGATCGCGAGTTTCGCGAGCTCGGAGCCGTCGTAGGCGAAGAGGATCGGGCCGGTGGGCGCGACGGCCGCTACGGCGCCTATGAGAGTTGACGCCATGCGAGCGGGTGGGCTCTCGGTCGCGGCGGGTGCGGCGGTCAAGCGCGGGCGAACTCTCGCGAGCAGCGGCGGCGAGTACCACGCAGCGGCCTCGCCTGCGAGAAAGCTGTCCAAATCGGGCGCCTGTGGGCGCGCGCCGCCGAGCGCGTAGATCGCGATGCCGATGACCGCGCCGCCGACCGCGAGCCCAAGGCCGATCCATAACGCGGTGCCGATACCGGTATCGAGGTTGCCGCCAACGGTCGCGGCCAGGTGGGCGAAGATGGGCGCGATCATGAACGCCGCCACGGCGCGCATGAGCTCAACGATCGCGAAGACGCGCTGGAGGTTGGCGGAGGGCAGCGAGAAGCCGGCCACGAACAGTGCGGGCGCGACCGTCGCGCCGAGACCGATGCCGGTCAGCCCCGAGCCGACCAGCGTGAGCGCCTGGCTCGACGGCACGTGAATGCGGAACACGATGATCCCGGCCGCGAGTGACACCATGCCCGCCAGCGGGAGATAGTGGATCGCACGCCTGTTGAGAACCTGGCCAAGCACGATCGCGGTGATCACCGCGCCGGCGAGCTCCGGTAGGTAGAGCAGACCCACGTGAAGCGGCCCGTAGCGTCCGGCCAGCGCGCTCGCGGTGAGCGCGGTCGCCGACACCGACGCTGCCGCCGCGAACAGTGCCACCACGATCCCCGCGACCGGCATCGTGCTGCTCAGCATCGTGCGAATCGTCAAGAGTGGCCGCTTCGCGCGGCACTGATAGACGATGAGGATCACGATCACCGCCAAACCGCCGAGCAGCGGTGCAATGGTCTCGGCGTCGAGGAAGGGGTGACTCAGCAGCTCTGAGGCGCCGAAGAATGCCGCGGCGCAGCCGACGGCCGCCAGCCCGATCGCCGGTAGGTCGCGCGGCGAGTCAGGATCGGCAGGGGGCGCATCGTCGAACGTCAATACGGCCAGTGTCAGCGCCGTGGCCGAGATCGCGGCGATGATCCAGAACAGCGGCCGCCAGGCGTGAGACTCCGCCTGCAGCCCGCCGATGGTTGGGCCCAGGGCAACCGCCCCGAAGATGCACATGTTCATGATCACTGCCGTGGTACGCAGCTTGTCTGCTGGATAGCCGATCGCCAGGGGCGGCACGGCAGCGATGAGCAGCAGGCTCGTGCAAATGCCCTGAAGCACGTGGCCTGCGATGTACATGCCCGGGTCCTGGGCCGCCGCCGAGAGCACCGATCCGATCACGAGCAGGGTGGCGTAGCCGACGAGCATCCTCCGCTGTGGCAGGTGCTGGGCGAACTGGACCGCCAGCACCGTGCCGACCGCGTAGGCGGCGTTGCCCATGCCCGAGCTCAGGCTCATCGTCTGCAGGCTCATGTGCAACTGCTTGGCGATGATCGGCGTCAGCGGACCCAGCGCGGCAGACAGAGCCAGATAGGGAATCAGCGCGAACATCACCATGGCCGCGACTGCGGGATAGCGGCCGGCGAGTGGGCCCTGGCGCATCAGCAACCACCATCTAGCGTGGGGAAAGTCTGGGGCAGCGAACTTGTTGTCATGTCGGGATGAT
>DATCEM010000208.1:0-2160 GCA_036510175.1 Solirubrobacteraceae bacterium
TGGGCGCGTGACCCGAGATGGTGCGCGAGTACCTTCCATCGAAGACCGGGGCGGATTCCGCTTCTGAGCTCAAACCCTCGCTCCGTGTCGAGAGGCTGGAATACGTCCGCCTCGGTCAGCGCTTGGTCGTCGTGCGCCTCCTCGCGAGGCTCGGCGCCGAGCTCAGCCCGCCTCCCGGAGCGATGCTGGTGGTCGAGCGCGGCAGCGGGACGACGACCTACGAGGCTCGCGGCTGTAAGGTCCAGCGCGCGCGACGCCCGCGCCTCCTCGGCGGCGAGCTGCTCTGGCGCGCCTTCTTCGCCGTCCCGCTCGACGTGGTCGAGCACCCAGACGCATCGTTCGAGCTGGCGGCTCCCGGTCGCGGCTCGCTTTCGCTGCCCGTTCCCGAGCTCCACGTGCTCGCCGCGCAGCGCGTCGCCGAGGCACGCAGCGCTCCGCCTGCCGGTCGCCCCGTCCGTCGTCAGCTCGTTATTGTCGCCACCACCTTGGCCGTCGCCGGATGGGCGCCGGGGATCGCCCTGGCGGCCACGGGCGCTCATCTCGCTGGCGCCGGGGCCGGCGGCTCGGTGGCGCCGCGCGGGGCTCATGTAACGCTCTCCCAGTCCGGGCTCGACTCCTTCAGCACACATCGGGCGACACCTCACGGGCTGCGCCACTCAGGCACGGCCACCGAGGGCTTGGTGCCCGGTAAGAGCCCCGCCCGCGGTAAGCACGCCGCCTCCGGTAAGCACGCCGCCTCGGGTAAGCCCCCCGCCTCCGGTAAGCCCCACGCCTCCGGCCGCAGCCCGGCTCCGAGCAGGTCTCCCGGTTCGCGGCGGCGCGCGGCGCGTGGCGGCTACGGCGGCCATCCGGCGACCGGTCGGCTCTACGGCCTCGCGCCGTCGACCGCTCCGGCGGGCCCACATCCCGGCGAGGCCCCCTCCGTCCCCGGTAAGGCTCATCACCCCGCAGCCCATCGCCACCACCCGGCGGACACTCCGAGCGGCGGCGCGCCGATCGGTTCCCCGAAGTCGCGTCGGCGCGTGGCTCATCGTCACGAGATCGTGACTCCACCCCGCGCACCGATCGCGGGCGCCGGTCCCACCTCGGGCGCCGCCGTCGCCGGTCCAGGGGCCCATAACGCGGCAGCGACCGCTTGGAGCCGACTGTCGAAGCTGCTGGCCAACGGTAACCGACCCCCGGCCTTCCTCATTCCGATCTATAAGGCGGCCGGCCATCGCTATCACCTTCCCTGGGCCGTCCTCGCGGCGATCAACTCGATCGAGAGCGACTACGGGAGGGACGTCAGCACCTCGAGTGCCGGGGCGATTGGCTGGATGCAGTTCATGCCCGCGACGTGGGCCGAGTACGGGGTGGCCGCCGGGCGTCACACCCGACCCGACCCTTACGACCCACGCGATGCGATCTTCTCCGCCGCCCACTATCTGGCCGCCAACGGCGCCGCGCACGATCTGCGCAAAGCCATCTTCGCTTATAACCACGCCACCTGGTACGTCGACGAGGTGCTGTGGACGGCGGCGAGCATCGCCAACCACACGCCTGCCCCCGGCTCCCGGGTCCGCATCAAGCTGGATGCCATGCAGACAATGGCGTCGGCACTCGACGGCGAGCCGTACGTCTGGGGTGGAGGGCACTCCGGGTGGGAGATCGCACGCGGCTATGACTGCTCGGGGTTCGTCTCCACCGTGCTCCACGCCGCCGGCTATCTCGATGCGCCCGCGACCACGCAGACCCTTCCTTCCCAGCCCCGCATCCGCTCGGGTCCGGGACGGTACGTGACCATCTTCGATCGCACCGATGGCGGAGCCGCCGACGACGATCACGTGATCATCGACATCAACGGCCGGTGGTGGGAAAGCGGCGGTTCCAGCGCGGGGGGCGGTGCGCCCAGCGTCCACAGGATCCAGAGCATTTCCGCCACCTACCTGCTGACCTTCAACGAGATCCTGCACCCGCGCGGGCTCTGATCGCGTCACCACGGGCGATGGGCCGGTAGGCCCCGGGGACGGGTGAGCGCCCACCGTCGGGGAGAATTGGCTCGTATTACTGGGGATCACCGAGAATCGGCGGCGACGATCGACGGTCTGATACGTCTGATCGAGGTCTCGGATGTCGGGTCTGCGGTACCCGCCGCGGTGATAGCGCGGGCACGCAGCCGCG
>DATCEM010000209.1:0-5156 GCA_036510175.1 Solirubrobacteraceae bacterium
ACGGCTCCTCGCGTCGTCTTCCTCCCCGGTACCGGGGGCGCGGCACAGTTCTGGGCGCCCGTGGCACAGGAGCTTCCCGCCACCTGGACCAAGGTGCTTTTCCGCTGGCCGGGCGCCGGCGAGGAGTCGCACGATCCCTCGGTCGCAAGCTTCGAGGATCTCGTCAGCTCAGTCGCGGCAATGCTCGAAGCGCCCAGCGACCTCGTCGCGCAGTCGATGGGAGGTGTGGTGGCGATCGGGCTCGCGCTCCGGCATCCCGAGAGGGTGCGCCGCCTGGTCCTCGCCGCCACCTCCGGCGGAATCGACGTGTCAGCGCTTGGCGCAGCGGACTGGCGCGCCGACTACCGCCGCGAGTATCCGCGCGCGGCGCGCTGGGTCTCCGAAGTAGGGCCCGATCACACCGACGCGCTCGCGCGCGTCACCGCGCCCGCGCTCCTCCTGTGGGGTGACCGGGACCCGCTCAGCCCCGTCTCAGTGGGCGAGCGCCTCGCCGAGCTCCTGCCGGGCAGCACCTTGCGGATAATCGCCGGCGGCGAGCACAGCTTCGCCCATGACCATCCGCGCACCGTGGCGCCGCTGATCGCGGCGCATCTCGCGTAGAACGCTCGTGAGCGGAAGTCAGGCCGCAGGGGGAAGGGGATCGAAGACGCCATATCCGACGGCGCCGGCGAGGGCTCCGAGCCCGAGCGCGCGGACAAAGGCGGCGGCACGGTCCGGCACGACGGCCGATGCGACGAGGGCGATCGTCCCTCCGACCGGGAGATTGGCGTAGCGCAGTCGCGTGCTCCCGAGGCGCTCACCCCACCGACCGGCGTCGGGGTCTCCGTGAAGGCGCCGCGTGACCTGAATGCCCGCGGCTAGACCTGCGGTAAAGGCGCCCATCGAGGCGTACCGGTTGCCCATGGGTTGCATCATCGCATGAGGTATAGGATCGGCTCTTCCGCCCCCGCGACGAGGACGCCGCGGCTCCCCGGCGCCCCTGGGGCGCGGTCCCGTTGGCGCCTGCCCGATGGCTAGGATCACCTGACATGCGTGTCCTGCTCACCAACGACGACGGGATCGAGGCGGCCGGCCTCCAGGCGCTGCGGCGAGCGTTGCTCGAGGTCCCCGGGGTCGAGCTCGCCGTGATCGCGCCCGACGGCAATCGCTCGGCGATGGCGCGCTCGATCACCACCCGCCGGCCGCTCTGGGTCCAGGAGGTCGATTTCGATGACGGCACGGTGGGCTATGCGACCGACGGGACGCCGGTGGACTGCGTGCGCCTCGCGCGGCTCGGGCTGATCAGCGGCCATGACCCCGAGGTCGTGGTCTCGGGGATCAACCACGGCTCCAACCTCGGCGACGACATCACCTATTCGGGGACGGTCGCGGCCGCGCTCGAGGCGATCGTACTCGGCCTCCCGGGCATCGCCGTATCGCAGCAGTCGCGTGCGCTCGAGCTCGACTTCCGCGCCGGCGAGAAGTTCGCCTTCGATGTCGCCGCCGCGTTCACCGCCAGCCTGGTCGCCGAGCTCGAGTCGACGCCGCTCGCCCCGGGGACTTTGCTCAACATCAACGTCCCCGGCGCCGAGCCCGACGGGGTGGAGGTCGCCCGCCTGGGCAAGCGGGTCTACCGCGACGAGCTCTCGCTCGAGGAAGAGGGCTCGGGCGGCCGGCGGCTCTACCGCATCTACGGCGACGCGAGCTACGAGCGCGAGGAGAAGGGGACCGATCTCGTCGCCGTGGCCGAGGGCAGGATCGCGGTCACGCCGATCCACTTCGACCTCACCGATCACACAGGTATGGACGAGCTGCGCCGCCGCGATCTCGCGCGGCTCATCGCCCCCGCCGCCGCGGACCTCGGTACGTGACCGCGCGGCAGGACGCCAAGCGCATCGACGAGCTGCGGCGGCTGCTCGACTACCACGGCCACCGCTATTACGTCCTCGACGATCCCGAGATCGGGGATGACGCCTACGACGCCCTGCTCGACGAGCTCCGCGCGCTCGAGGCCGCGCATCCCGAGCTCGTCACGCCCGACTCGCCGACCCAGCGGGTCGGCGGCGAGCCGGTGGGGAACCTGGTCAAGGTCAGGCACCCGCTGCCCATGCTCTCGCTCGCCAACGCGCGCTCGGCGCAGGAGCTGCGGGCGTGGATCCAGCGGATGCGCAACCACCTCGCGCGGGAGGGAATCGAGGATCCGCCCTTCGAATACGTCGCCGAGCCGAAGATCGACGGCCTGGCCATCTCCCTGATCTACCGGGACGGCGTGCTCGAGCGCGGAGCCACGCGGGGCAACGGCGAAGTGGGCGAGGACGTGACGCACAACCTGCGCACGATCCCCACGGTCCCGCTGCGCATCGAGGGAGGCGATGTGCCGCCCCTCATCGAGGTGCGGGGCGAGGTTTACATGTCGCTGCCGGACTTCGCCGCGCTCAACGAGCGTCGCGCCGCGGCCGGTCTGTCGACCTTCATGAACCCGCGCAACTCAGCCGCGGGAACGATCCGCCAGCTCGACCCCAAGCTCACCGCCGAGCGCCCCCTGTCGCTGTGGTGCTACGCAGTCGGGGCCACCGAGGGCATCGCCTTCGAGACGCACTCGCAGTCGCTCGACTGGCTGCGCGCCCATCGCTTCCCCGTCCATCCCGACGTCAAGGTGCTCTCCACCGAGGATGACGTCGTCGCCCAGTGCCGCCACTGGGAGGAGCGCCGCGGATCGCTCGACTTCGAGATCGACGGCGTCGTTGTCAAGGTCAACCAGTTCGAGCTCCAGCGCCGGCTCGGCGTCGTCGGCCGCGAGCCGCGCTGGGCCATCGCCTGGAAGTTCCCGCCCACCACGGCGGTGACCGTGCTCAACGCGGTCCACTGGAACCCGGGGAAGTTCGGCGACCTGCACCCCTATGCCGCGCTCGAGCCGGTGCAGGTCGGGGGCGTGACGGTCAAGCTCGCCACCCTGCACAACGAGGAGGACCTCGCGCGCAAGGACATCCGGCCGGGGGAGGAGGTGATCGTCCTGCGCGCCGGCGACGTGATCCCCCAGGTGCTCTCGCCCGCGCCCCACGTGGCCGAGCGCGAGGATCGCCCTCCGTCGCCCCGGCCGCCCGAGCGCTGCCCGGTGTGCGACACGCCTACGACCAAGAACGAGGGCGAGGTGTTCACCAAGTGCCCGAACCGCGCCTGCCCCGGTCGCCGCTGGCAGCTCCTCAAGCACTTCGTCGGCGCTATGGACATCGACGGGCTCGGGGAGAAGCAGGTGAGCCACTTCATGGAGCTCGGCTGGGTGAGCACCGCCGCCGACTTCTATCGCCTCGAGGCCGAGCGGATCGCCGAGCTCGAGGGGTTCGGCGAGGTGTCGGCGGGCAAGCTCGTGGCGGCGATCGAGGCGTCCAAGCGCGAGCCGTTCGGGAGGGTCCTCTACGCGCTGGGAATCGAGGAGATCGGCTACGTCACCGGACGCAACATCGCGCAGCAGTTCCGCACCATCGAGGCGCTCCTCGCCGCGACCGCCGAGGAGATCGAGCAGACGCCCGGCGTCGGCCCGAAGATGTCGCAGGTCATCCACTCCCAGCTCGCCGACCCCGACATGCGCGCCCTGATCGAGGACCTGCGCGCGCTCGGCCTGCGCTTCGAGCAGGAGGGCCCGCCGCCCGGCGAGGGGCCGCTCGCCGGCCAGACGCTGGTCCTCACCGGCACGCTGCCCACGCTGACCCGTGAGCAGGCGACGGAGCGCATCCTCGCGGCCGGCGGACGGGTCACCGGGTCCGTATCCCGTAAGACGTCGTACGTCGTCGCGGGGGAGAGTCCTGGCTCGAAGCTCGCCCAGGCCGAGCGCCTGGAGGTGCCGGTGCTCGAGGAGGCAGGGCTGCTGGAGCTCCTGGAGGGGGGTAACCCCTCTGGACCATCCGGGGCTTAGGATGAGCACAGCGAGGCAAGCACATCGGGGCGCCCTGCTCAGTGCCGCGTTGACCGCCGTCTCGGCGCTGGCGCTGTGCGCAGCCGCGCCGGCGATGGCCGCCGCGCCACCCCCCGCCTCGCCGGTGGCGTCCGTCTCTGCGCCGTCCGGCGCGGTGGTGACGGTCCATCCGGTCCTCCAAGGAGCGGCGCTCCCCCCCGGCTTCGTCGGGCTCTCGCTCGAGTACCGCGCGCTCCTTTCCTACCTGGGGACTACCCCGGGGGCCATCGACCCGGTGTTCGTGCGCCTGCTCAGGAACCTCACTCCGGGTCAGGCGCCGGTGCTGCGCATTGGCGGGGACAGCACCGACTGGACCTGGTGGCCGGTTGCGGGCATGCGGCGCCCACCCGGGATCACCTATGACCTCACGCCGGACTGGCTCGCGGTGGCGCGCGCGCTGGCGCGCGAAGCGAACGCTCACTACATCCTCGGCATCAACCTCGAGGCCGACAGTAAGGCGATCGAGACCGCCGAGGCGCATGCGCTGCTCTCGGGGATCGGCAGGCGCTACGTGACCGCGCTCGAGCTCGGCAACGAGCCCGAGCTCTATTCGAAGCTCGGCTGGTACCGCTTGGGTATGACCTTCGTGCCCGGACGTCCGGCGAGCTACGACTTCCAGGGGTTCATCCGCGAGTTCTCCGAGTTTCGCAACGCGATCTCTCCCAGCCCGATCGCCGGCCCCTCGACGGGAAGCTACTGGTGGCTATCGCACCTGGCGGAGTTCCTCACCGCCGAACCGTCGCTTCGCCTCGTGACCGTGCACAGCTACTGGCTGAACAAGTGCCTTTCCTCTCCCGCGCTCTCGGGCTACCCCACCGTGCCCAACCTCCTCAATCCACACCCCACGAGCCGGCTGACGCGAAGGATGGCGCGGTTCACCTCGATTGCCCATGCCCACCACGTTCCCTTGCGCATCGACGAGATGAACTCGGTCACCTGCGGTGGCGAGCATGGAGTGAGCGACGTCTTCGCCTCATCCCTGTGGGCGCTGAACGCGCTCTTCGAAGCGATGTCCGACGGCGTGGACGGCGTGAACATCCACACCTTCCCGGGCACGGCGAATCAGCTCTTCGGCTTCGCCCAGACGAAGGGCCAGTGGTCGGCCACGGTCCGCCCGGAGTACTACGGCCTGCTCATGTTCGCCCAGGCCGCTCCGCCCGGCGCCAAGCTCCTGAAGCTCGTCCAGCAGCACACCGGACACGTGCGAGCATGGGCGACGATGGGG
>DATCEM010000210.1:0-8238 GCA_036510175.1 Solirubrobacteraceae bacterium
GGGCAAGCCGCTGCTTCGCGGCGAGCTGCTCGACGTGTACGACGCGTTCGAAACCCCGCGGGCCGGGCGCGGCGAGCTCCCCTTCCTCGGACCGGCGCAAGCGCGCGAGTACCTTGATGAGGTGCGCGCGCGGACGCTCGAGACGCTCGCCACGGGCGACATCGGCGACGGGGTAATCCACGAGCTCGTGATCCGCCACGAACACCAGCACAACGAGACCATGCTCCAGACCCTCCAGCTCGCCCGGCTGAGTGACTACGAGCCACCGGTCCGGCAGAGCATCGCCGTCACCGTGAAGGGCACGCCCACCGGTCTCGAGCTGATCGAGATTCCCGCCGGCGAGTGCACGATCGGCGCTCCCGAGCACGGCTTCGCCTACGACAACGAGCGCCCGCGCCATCGCACCGACGTGCGTGGCTTCATGATCGGCCGCTCGCCGATCGTCAATGCCAGCTACCTGACCTTTGTCGAAGGGGGCGGGTACGAACGGCGTGACTGGTGGTCGGACGAGGGCTGGTCGTGGAAGGAGGAGTACGACATCACGCACCCTGGTGGCTGGACGGCGGACCACGCCGCCGAGTGGCGCCTGGGAAAGCTCGAGCCGCTCGACCCGCATCGTCCCGTCCTCCACCTCTCCTGGTTCGAGGCCGACGCCTTTGCCCGAGCCCACGGCGCCCGCCTCCCCACCGAGATCGAGTGGGAGAAGGCCGCGACCTGGGACCAGGAGATGCAGGTGGCCCGCCTCTTTCCGTGGGGCGAGGCTCCTCCCGAGCCCGGCGTGCACGCGAACGTCGACCTCCTCGGCCCCGGCCCTGCGCCTGCCGCTTCCCACCCCGCCGGTGCATCGCCCTATGGCTGCCTGGGCATGGTCGGCGACGTCTGGGAGTGGACGTCGAGCCCCTTCGACGGCTACCCCGGCTTTATCGCCCGCCCCTATCGCGAGTACTCAGAGGTCTTCTTCGGCCACGGGTACCGGGTGCTGCGCGGCGGCTCCTGGGCGACCCGCGCTCGTGCCAGCACACCCACGTTCCGCAACTGGGATCTCCCCCAGCGGCGCCAGATCTTCTCCGGCCTACGAATTGCGAGGGACTTGTGAAATCAGTGCTCGAAACCGGTGCGATCGTAATTGAGTCGTGGCTCTCAGAAACTGAGGAACGCAGCCTCGCCAACGACGTACTCGACGGTCTCACCCGCCCGTTCAAGGAGCTTCCACCCAAGCACTTCTACGACTCGCGCGGATCGGAGCTCTTCGAGCGGATCTGCGAGCAGCCCGAGTACTACCCGACGCGCAGCGAACGGTCGATCCTCGAGTCGCGTGCGGCAGAGATCGTGGCGGCGACGGGCGCCGGGGAGCTCGTCGAGCTCGGCTCGGGCGCGGCCGATAAGGCGCGCATCCTCCTCGACGCGATGGCGGACGCGGGAACGCTGTACCGGTACGTCCCGCTCGACGTGTCCGAGGTGGTAGTCCGCGATGCCGCGGCGCAACTCGTCGACGAGCATCCCGAGCTCCGCGTTCACGGCGTGATCGGAGACTTCGAGCGCCACCTCGAGCGCGTCCCTGCGGCGATCGACGGCGTGCCCCGGATCATCGCCCTGCTCGGCGGGACGATCGGTAATTTCCCACCGGGGACCCGGCGCCGCCTGCTCCGCGCGATCGGATCGCTCCTCGGCCCCGCGGACCGGCTCCTGCTCGGGACCGACCTGGTCAAGGACCCGTCGGTTATCGAGGCGGCCTACGACGACGCCGCGGGCATGACCGCCGAATTCAACCGCAACGTCCTGCACGTGATCAACCGGGAGCTCGACGGCGATTTCACCCCCCAGCAGTTCGACCATGTCGCCTTCTTCGACCGCCGCCATGAGTGGATCGAGATGCGCCTGCGCGCGCGGCGGCCGTGCAGCGTCCTCATCGGTGCCCTCGGCCTGCGGATCGAGTTCGCCGCCGGCGAGGAGGTACGCACTGAGATCAGCGCCAAGTTCACCCGTACGCGGATCGAGTCCGATCTAGCCGCCGCAGGGCTCGCCCTCGACCGTTGGTACACGGACGAGGACGAGTGCTACGCACTGTCGCTGGCCGGCCACGCGGCGCAGGCGACCGCGGGACCTCGCTAACCGCCTGACCCGAGCCCGTTGTAGGGTTCGGCCATGGAGATCCGGGGCACTGGAGCCTTCGTCGCAGGCGGGGGGTCCGGGCTCGGCGAGGCGACGGCCCGGCGCTTGCACGCCGGGGGCGCTCGCGTGGTCATCGCCGACGTCAACGAGGAAACCGGCCAGAGCGTGGCCGACGAGCTCGGCGAACTCGTGGCCTTCGTCCGCGTCGACGTCAGCGACGCCGCCACCGTCGAGGCGGCGGTCGAGCTCGCCGCGGCTCAGCCCGGAGGCCTGAGGATCTCGGTCTGCTGCGCGGGAATCGCGTGGGGCGAGAGGGTCGCGAGGAGTCGCGGACCCCATGCCCTCGAGCCGTTCGAGAAGGTGATCGACGTCAACCTGATCGGGACCTTCAACGTGCTGCGCCTGGCCTCGGCGGCGATGCTGGCCAATGAGCCCTCGGACTCGGGGGAGCGTGGAGTGTGCGTCAATACCGCCTCGGTGGC
This sequence comes from Solirubrobacteraceae bacterium, assembly GCA_036510175.1. Lineage (GTDB taxonomy): Bacteria > Actinomycetota > Thermoleophilia > Solirubrobacterales > Solirubrobacteraceae > Palsa-465. The sequence goes on from DATCEM010000210.1 coordinate 2,595, forward strand.
GGCCTACGACGGTCAGATCGGCCAGGTCGCCTACTCGGCCTCGAAGGGCGCCATCGTCGCCATGACCCTGCCCGCCGCGCGCGACCTCGCCGGTGCCGGTATCCGCGTCTGCACGATTGCGCCAGGCCTGTTCGACACGCCCCTGCTCGCCTCCCTCCCCGAGCAGGCGCGCGAAGCGCTCGGGGGCACGACCCCGTTTCCCTCGCGACTGGGCCGCCCCTCTGAGTTCGCCGAGCTCGCGGCGCATATCGTCGAGAACGAGATGCTCAACGGAGAAGTGATCCGGCTCGACGGGGCGCTGCGGATGCCGCCGACGTAGCCGATGGGCGAGGACCTCTCGCAGTCGAGCTCATAGCCCGAGCCCGCGCACCCCGTTCTCGTCCCACCCCAGGTGATGTGCGAGCTCATGGCGCACGGTGCGGGTCACCTGGGCGCGCAGGAGCGCGGGGTCGTGGCCGAAGTCGCGCAGCAGCGTGTCGCGAAAGATGATGATCCGGTCGTGGAAGAAGTCGCGGGCCACCGTGTCACCCTCGTAGAGGCCGTAGGCCCGGCGCTTGCGACCCCCGTCGGAGACGACGACCGCGACGTGCTCGAGCGCGCGATGGAACTCGAGCGGAAGGTCGTCGACCGCAGCCCGCACGAGCGTCCTGAAATCCTCATCGTCGTAGGGGTCGAAGAGCTCATCCCCCTCCTCTTCGGGGGCGGAGGGGAGGTCATCGTCCCCTTCCCCCCAGGAGCCCTCGGCCGCCAGGCGCTCGGCCCGCTCCACGATGGCGTCGAACTCGTCCTCGGAGACCGGATCGCGCCAACCGGCGAGGTGGACCAGGACGAGGACCGCGGCGCCCCCGACGAGCGCCGCGCCGGCGGCGAACACCGCGAGCTCCTGGAGGAGGCGGACGAGGAAGGACGTGCTGAAGCCGAAGAACAGGCTGACCCCGCCAAGCCCGATGACGAGGGCCGCGAGCGCTGAGAAGAGAATCCGGCGGGCGGTCGTCGGCTGGCCGCGCATCTCGTTATCTCATGGTGCGGGCGATGACGAGGCGCTGGATCTCGTTCGTGCCCTCGTAGATCTGGGTGATCTTGGCGTCGCGCAACATCCGCTCGACCGGATAATCCTTGACGTAGCCGTAGCCGCCCAGCACCTGGACGGCTTCGACCGTCGCCCGCATCGCGACGTCGGAGCAGAAGAGCTTGGCCATCGCCGAGTACTTTCCGAGGTCGCTGTCCCCGCGGTCGACCTTGGCGCATGCCTGGTAGAGGAGCTCACGACCTGCGGCGCACTGGGTCTCCATGTCCGCGAGCTTGAACTGGATCGCCTGGAAGGTGTTTATCGGCTGGCCGAACTGGCGGCGCTCGCGCGCGTAGGCCGAGGCGTAGTCGGTCGCTCCCTGGGCGATCCCGAGTGCTTGAGCCGCCACCCCGAGGCGGGAGCGATCGAGCGTCGCCATGGCGATCCTGAACCCGTCGTTGACCTCACCGAGCACGTTCTGGAGCGGCACCCGGACATCGTCGAAGATCGGCTGCCCGGTCGGCGAGCCGCGAATCCCGAGCTTGTGCTCGAGCTTGCCGACGCTGAACCCGGGACGATCGGCCTCGACGACGAAGGCGGTGATCCCCCGCGAGTGGCCGGCCTCGCGATCGGTGACCGCGAAGACGATGTAGAAGTCGGCGATGCCGAGGTTGGTGATCCAGTTCTTGGCACCGTCGATCACCCATTCGTCGCCCTCGCATACGGCGCGGGTGAGCATCCCGCCGGGGTCAGACCCGGCATCGGGCTCGGAGAGGGCGAAGGCGGGCGACCATTCGCCCGTCGCGCAGCGCGGTAGGAAGCGCTGCTGCTGCTCGGGCGTGCCGAAGAGCTTGATCGGGAGCGTCCCCAGCTCCTGGACCATGAGGATGAGCGCCGTCGATGCGCACGCCTTCGAGATCTCCTCGATGGCGATGTTGAGCATCAGCGTTCCGGTGCCGGTGCCCCCGTGCTCGATCTCGAAGGGCAGGCCGAGGATGTCCTGCTCTGAGAGGAGGGCTCGCAGGTCGTGCGGATACTCCGCCTTGTCATCGATCTCGGCCGCCCGCGGGGCGATCCGCTCACGCGTGATCTGGCCGATCATCTCGCGGAAGTCGCGATGCTCCTGAGGGATCGTGTAGAGCTCTGCGACCGCCGTCATCGAGCCCAGGATGCTAACGCCGATTACACGGGCTCAGGCTCTACAGGCCGCCGGGGTGGCGGACGACGAATCCGGAGGAGGGCGATATCCGGGTTGTGGACCAGCGATCGTTGCCGTTGGACGAGCTCTGGGCCGCGGTGTCGAACCACAGCCCGGCGATGTTCATGTACACGTGGCCGCCGTTGGCGTAGAGCGTGATCCACACCCCGGGGCCCGGCTCGCCGTAGGACTCGAGCTCACCCGAATCCTCGGGCGCGCTGATGAGATCGGCGCCGTGGAGAGCGAAGCTCGTCGAGCCCGAACAGTCATAACCAGTATCCGTCCAGCTCGCGTGGCCGCCGCCGTAGATGTAGCGAAGGGTGGCGATCTGATTCGCCGCAGCGATGACCTCCTTGACCACCGGGGGCGCATTCACCGGCGCCACCGCGAGACCCGTGGGGGTGAGTATCGCCTTCTGGCCGGTGTTATCAGAATCGATCGCGGCGACGGCAGCGCGGAGATCGGTGGCCGGCGTGGCGTTCATGATTCCGTTCGCGGTCAGATTCTTGGAGGTCTGGAAGGCCATCACCGCCTGCTGCGTGGTCGATCCGAAGGCTCCGTCGTCGGTGACCGGGAAACCGGCCGCCGACAGGTACTCCTGCATCTCCCTGATCGAGGGGCCGCGCATCCCGAGCTGAAGCACCCGTCCGCCGAACAGGCCCGTGCCCACGGGCGTCGTGGTCGTCGGCACGGGACCGGTCGTCTGCGACAGCGGGTTGACCTGAGCGCCACCGGAGGCGGCCCTCCCGTGCGTCTTGTCCTCGACCACGGCCTCGAGCTCCCGTGCCACCGGCAGCGTCACGACGCCATTGACCATGAGCCGCTGTCGATGCTCGAAGCGGCGCACGTTCGCCGCTGTGATCGGACCGAATATGCCCACGACCGGCGTCTTGAACCCGGCGATGGTGAGCCACTTCTGCAGCGTGCGGATGTCGCCGCCGGTCATGCCCTCGTGGAGGACGCGACTCCCGAACGCTCGCGCCGCGAGCGCCGTCGCGGGAATCCCGAGCGCCACCAGGGCAATCAATGCTGCGGCGAGACAGACACAGAACATCCCAGGACCGGTGAACTTGAGGCGTGCAAACATGGGAGACGACCCTTCTCTTTCGGGCGCCTACGGGGTTAGCTGTCGGGCTCGCGCTGAAAGAGCTCGCGCTACGCCGCGTCTTGCGGCGATTCGCCCCTCAGAGCCGATGGGCGGCTCCCTTGGGTCCCCCGCTCCCCGGCCGCTCAGGCCACCGGAGATTCGGCTGGGTATGCAGTTTTCCCGGGCGCCAGACTACTGCGTCCCGCGGTTCCAGTTGAGGCCAACGGCGAGCCGACGGGCGCTAGCGCGATCACGGGCAGCTCGGCCACCAGCCGTCGTCGCGCATCCTCGCTCCCGTCGTAGCGCCAGCCCACGAGCGCGCTGAGAACTCGATCGAGGACCGGAGCGAGCCAGCGATTGCGTCGCTCGTAGCGGGCCAGCACGGCAGCCGCCTCGTGCGGCTCAAGCTCGCGATGAGTCGACACGAACCTCCGTCGACCCACGGCCACCTCGCTCGCTGGGCTCGCCTTCAGGTTGCGGTACCACTGCGCCGAGCGGCCAAGCCCGGCCATGACCATGAGCTCGCCCCTGGCGTCATCACGACCGATCACCTCGAGCATCGTCCGGTACCGGCGTCCGGACCTTCGCCCAACATGCGTGAGGAGGAGAAACCGCTCACCGAGGATCCAGCCCAGGTGCCCGTCGTACAGGCTTGCGGGTGCACGTAGCGCGCCGCGGACGATCGGCCCGGGTGCTCGAGTAACCATGGCTCCTAATTCTCGTCCGGGGCGCCGGGGTAAGAAAGCGAAACGGTCAGAGGACTTACTGATTTGCCACCGGCGGCTTTGCCAGGCACATTGGCTCCCACCGTCGCGGGTAACGTCAGCTCCTCGTGGCGCCGTTCCCCATTGCCGTCGACCCCGTTCACCTCGGGGAGTTCCTGCCGCCGCTGCTCGCGAGCGGGGGGCTGTACCTGGGGCTGTACCTCAGACGGGTTCGTACCCTCGCCCGCGAGGGGCGGCCTGTCGAGACCTGGCGGATCGTCTCGTTCGTCACCGGCGCTGCCCTCGTGGTCGTCGTCCAGGTCGGCCCGCTCGACACCCTCGCGGACCAGGTGCTGATCGCCCATATCGTCCAGCACATCGTGATCGGCGACGTGTGCTCGCTCCTGATCGTCCTCGGCATCACCGGTCCCGTGCTCCAGCCGCTGCTGCACATCCGCGCCACCCGGCCGCTGCGAACGCTCGCCCATCCCGTCGTCGCGGTGATCGTATGGGCGGTGGACCTTTACGCCTGGCACCTGCCCTTCCTCTACCAGCTCGCGATCCGGCACGACATCGTGCATGCGATCGAGCACGCGTGCCTGCTGTGGTTCGGGATGACGCTGTGGCTGGCGCTGATCGGCCCCCTGCCCAAGCCGAAATGGTTCACCGGCTGGGGACGTCTCGGTTACATCATCATCGTGCGCTTCACGGGTGCGGTGCTGGCGAACGTACTGATCTGGGCGCAGACCGTCTTCTATCCCGTGTACCGCGCGAGTGACGCCAAGCGCGGCCTGAACCCGCTCTCGGACCAGAACCTCGCGGGTGGGGTGATGATGGTCGAGCAGATCATCCTCACCACGCTGCTGCTCGCCTGGCTGTTCTACCGCTTCGCCCGCCAGGACGAGGAGCGTCAGGCGCTCGTGGATCTCGCCCTTGACCGAGGGATCGAGCTCAGCAATGACCGCGCGGCACGAGCCGCCGCGGCCGGAACCGGCGAGCGCCTCCGCCAGCGCTTGCTGAGCTCGGCGCAGGAGGATTCACAGGCGCCGAGAGTCGAGCACCCGTCAGAGAACTGATGCTTCCGCGTTGAGATCCCTCACCACTACGGGCTGAAGCTCGAGAAGCTCCCCCGGCGGGTCTCCCGACAGAAGCCAAGCATCGTCGATCACGCGTACCAGGCCACGCTCGGCCAGCTCGGACAGAGCACTCGACACGGTTGGGCGGCGCGCCGTCACGAGATCGGCGAGAACGGTATGCGTAAGGTGCAACGGCAGGCTGATGCCATCGTTGCGCACGAGCCCCCAGCGATCGGCGAGATGCCAGAAGAGCATCCGCAGGCGGATATCGACGCGCGGCTGGTGGACGATCGCCATATTGACCGCGAGGTTGCGCGAGCGTTCGAGCGCGCGTCCCACGAGCGTCCCGATCAGCTCCGGGTAGCGCGCGAAGCGCTGCGCGGCGACAGCGTCGAGCACCGCCAGGCGGGTCGGCTCGAGCACGCGCCAGCCGGTCGTCCGCGGCAGCGCCAACGGGACGCCCTGGCCTTGCCAAGGTCGCAGGAGATCGCCTTCCCCCAGTAGTTCCGCGCCGAATCGGCCATCGACGCCAACGCGCCGGATGAGGAGCCCCTCGAGCACGAGGAAGCC
>DATCEM010000211.1:0-3185 GCA_036510175.1 Solirubrobacteraceae bacterium
TCCGCGAGGTGCTCAAGGAGGCGGGCGACGCGGTCGTGCTCGAGCCCGCCGATGCCCGCGAGGCGGTTCTCGCCTTGTCCGCGGCGGTCGCCTCGGCGCTCGAGGCCGCCGTCGGCTCGCGTTGATGTGACCCCGGCGCACGGCGAGCTGGGATCACCGCAAGCTCGGCGGGACGTACTTGAACCCCGGCGCGCCGGTACGCTCCGGCCATGCAAGAGCTGAAGGGGCTGATTCTCTCGGGGGGCAAGGGCACGCGCCTGCGCCCGATCACTTACACGAGCGCCAAGCAGCTCGTGCCGGTGGCCAATAAGCCTGTCCTCTTCTACGGCATCGAGGCGATGGCGCGGGCCGGCATCCAGGAGGTGGGGATCATCATCGCCCCGGAGACGGGAGATGAGATTCGCGCCGCGGCGGGCCAGGGAGAGCGCTTCGGCGTGAGCATCACCTACATCGTCCAGGACGAGCCGCTTGGCCTCGCGCACGCGGTGCTCACCGCTGAGCCGTTCCTGGGCGACGCGCCCTTCGTCATGTACCTCGGCGACAACCTGCTCCAGGGCGGGATCGAGGATCTCGTAGCCGCCTTCCGCTCGAGCCGGCCCGACGCCTTGATCCTCCTCACGCCCGTGCCCGATCCCGAGCAGTACGGCGTGGCCGAGCTCCGTGACGGCACGGTCGTCCAGCTCGTGGAGAAGCCGGCCGAGCCCAAGACCGACCTCGCGCTCGTCGGGGTCTACATGTTCACCGACTGCGTACACGGCGCCGCCCGGGCGATTGAGCCCTCCGGACGCGGGGAGCTCGAGATCACCGACGCGATCCAGTACCTGGTCGATCAGGGGATGCGGGTGGAGCCGCACATCGTTCAGGGCTGGTGGAAGGACACCGGTCGCCTGGGAGACATGCTGGCGGCGAACCGGCTCGTCCTCGACACGATCCAGTCGCGCGTGGAGGGCGAGCTCGTCGATTCACAGGTCGATGGCCGGGTGGTCATCGAGGCCGGAGCACGTTTGGAGCGCTCGACCGTCCGTGGACCGGCGATCATCGGCGCCGGCGCGCGTCTGACCGACTGCTACGTGGGTCCTTACACGGCGATCGGCGAGGGGTGCGAGATCCGCAACGCCGAGGTCGAGCACTCGATTCTCTTGGCGGGATCCTCCGTGCACGACCTGGCGGGCCGGATGGAGTCCTCGCTCCTCGGTCGCAATGTCACCATCGGTCGCGATGAGCGCCAGCCGCGCGCGTTCCGATTCCTCGTCGGGGACAACTCGGAGATCGGGATCCTCTAGCACTGCGCGGTCGACGCCGCGACCCGGTCCGGGTCGCGGCGCCGTCGCCGGCATCTGCTCACATGCGCCTATGCTCGGCCTCGCGGCGAGGCCGCACCGCGCGTGGACTAAGCCTCGCTTGGCTTACGCGCCGTCCGGCAGGCGGTAGCCACGATCGGCCTTGACCACCACTCCGCTCTTGGCGAGCTTGGACAGCGTTGTGCTCACGGTGCCACGCCCCAGGCCGGTCGCCGAGGCAACCTCCCCCGCGGTCATGGCGCCACCCTTCCCCAGCGCGGCGAGCACCGAGTTCTTGGTCGCGCCCGGTGCGGTGCGCGAGTTGGATCCCGTCGAGGCACGCGAGCTCGTCCGCGTCCCGGTGGAGCGAGTGGATGCACGCGGCGAGGCCGAACGCGTAGTACTACGCGCAGGTGCTCGACGCGCCTTGGGCTTCTGCTCGCGCGGATCGAGGGCAGCGAGCGCGTCACGCAGCTTCTCCGCTTCCGCGAGAAGTTGCTCGAGCCGCTCCTGGATCTCCTGTCGTATTCGATCGATCAAATGTTGCTCCTTCAATTACTAGGGGGGGTGTATGGCGATCGTACATCATGCGTCAGGCGGTTTACCAGCCCGTGGGATGTGCGCTCGTGTGGTTGCCAATGTTGCCAGAAGCCACGGTGCCGGCCGGACACTTGTCCTGGTTGCCCATCTCGCGAGGCTTACGGCGCGTGACGATCCTCGGCGAGCGTCGTGCCATGCACGACAGCTACCTCAGCGCGAGCGTGCCAATGCTCGGTGACTTTGAAGGTAATCAAGAACGTCTTAGCAACGATTGCGTACTTCGGAACACTAAACGTTGGCCGCCGCGAGATCGTTCAGTGCGCCGTGACCGTGTTTCGCGGTGTGCCGAACCGTGTAGCTGACGCTGCCACGGTGCCCGGTGACCGACGCGCCAGCCGAAGCCGTTAACCCTGATTCGACCCGCACGGCCTTGGATCCTAACAGGTCCCCCCTGAACAGTCCGCAATCTGGAGCTTTGGGCATACCCAGCGCTGACGGTTTGCGCCGATGTGGGGGGAATGTGGCGTGGGCGCGTGGTGCCGGCGGTCTCATTCGTTACCAGTGACAGCGTTGATCTCAGCCGTCGCGCAGCTCCGCCGCGACTTGCTCGGGTGAGACTGTGTTCAGGTTCAAGCCGGCGCCGAGCTCGAGCCCGGCGAGGTGGGTGAGCCGGGGGATGATGTCGATCCGCCAGCAGAAGTGCTCGGCGCCGCTGGGCGCGGTGCGGATCCACAGGTTGAGGGGTGGGGCGGTCCCGCACCGGCGGGCCAGGCGCACGAGCGCGCCGTGGAGCATCGCCGAGGCGAGCGGGCCGTCATCCTCGAAGCGCATCCGCGGTACGCGGGGGGCGAGCAGGAGCTGGAAGGGGAAGCGCGCCCCGAAGGGCGCCATGAGCACCGACTCGCTGTCGATGGCCACGATGCGGTCCCTGATTCGGACCTCCTCTTGCACCAGGTCGGCGAGCAGGTTGGCGCCCATGGTGCGCGTGGCATAGGCGCCGAAGCGCTCGCGCTCGCGGGCGATCATCGCGGGAACGAAGTCCAGGGCGTAGAGCTGCGCGTGGGTATGGGGGAGCGATGCTCCCGCTTCGGTGCGCTCATTGACGATCAGGTGCACGCAGGCCGACTCGGCGTGAGCGCGCATCCGCTCTCGCCACACCGACATCGCCGCCTCCACCTGATCGGCGGTGAGGTGCGCGAGCGAGGTGACGGCGTCGGGCGCGTTGATGATCACCTCGTGGCTCCCCCGCGCGGGACCGGACCAGAAGAGATCGGGGTTCGCGTGGCGCTCGGGCGAGGAGCGGTCGGGTGTCAGCGCCGGGTAGAGATTGGGCACGACTCGGACGGTCCAACCGGGTGAATTAGC
>DATCEM010000212.1:0-7810 GCA_036510175.1 Solirubrobacteraceae bacterium
TCAGCGGCGGCGCGCTGGAGATCGACGGACACGACGTCCGCGACCTGACCCTGGCGAGCCTGCGCGCGCACATCGGCGTCGTGCTCGACGAGCCGTTCCTCTTCACCGCCTCGATTCGCGACAACATCGCCTACGGCCGCCCCGACGCGGAGACCCGAGACGTGCGCACCGCCGCGCGCGCGGCGGGCGCCGAGGAGTTCATCCTCGAGCTGCCCGACGGCTACGACACCGTGGTCGGCGAGCGCGGGTACACGCTCTCGGGCGGCCAGCGCCAGCGGGTGGCGATCGCCCGGACGCTGCTCGTCAACCCGCCGATTCTCGTGCTCGACGACGCCACAAGCGCCGTCGACGTCCAGGTCGAGCACGAGATCCACGATGCCCTGCGCGTGCTCATGGAGGGACGCACGACGCTGGTGGTGGCCCACCGCCTCTCGACCATCGGCCTCGCCGACCGGGTGGTCCTGCTCGATGGTGGGCGGATCATCGCCGACGGCACTCACGAGGAGCTCCTGGAGAGCACGCCGCTCTACGTCGAGGTGCTCGCCCAGGTCGAGGCCGCCGAGCGCGAGGCCCGGGCGCAGGAGGACAGACCATGAGCTTCGGTGGCGGCACGGTCAGCGGCGGAGCGTTCGGAGCGGCCGGGGGGTCGCGGGCCGCGGCTGCCCCCGGCGGCGGCCTTCCCTTCGCGGGGATCCCGTCCGAGCTCCAGGAGGGGGTCGACCGGTTGCTCGCCGAGGAGCCAGACCACGTCGAGCCCACGGCGACATTCAGCCACCGCCCCACCGTGCTTGACAGCGCTCGCCTCACCCTGAGGGGACTCATCTTCCGCCACTGGCACCTCGGCGCCGCGGCCGCCCTGCTCGTGACCATCGTCAGCATCGCCAACCAGGCCGGCCCCGAGCTGCTCAAGATCGGGATCGACAAAGGGATGTCCGGGGCGCACAGGAGCTTCGGCGTCATCCTCCTGGTTACGGGCATCTTCCTCGTCGCCATCGCCATCACCGCGCTCGCCCAGCGCGGCCAGGCGAGAGTGACGGGACGGCTCGCCGCGAGCGTGATGAATGACCTCCGGGTCAGCGTCTTCACCCACCTGCAGCGTCTCGGGCTCGACTACTACACCGGCGAGAAGTCGGGCGTGATCATGACGCGGATGACGAGCGACATCGAGAACCTCCAGACGCTGCTCCAGGACGGCCTCGCCCAGCTCGCCGTGCAAGCCCTGACCATGGTGGTGATCACGATCCTTCTCTTCGCGACCGATGTGAAGCTCGCCCTGATCACCCTCGCGCTCGTCGTGCCGGCGCTGACGCTGGCGTCGCTGTGGTTCCGCGCCGCGTCCGAGCGCGGCTACGACCGGGTCCGCGACGGCATCGCCAACGTCCTCGGCGACCTGTCAGAGAGCCTGCACGGCGTGCGCACCGTCACCGCGCACAACCGTCAGCGACATAACGTCATCCAGCACCGCAACGTCGTCGGCGACTACCGGGCGGCGAACAACTACACGGCCCAGATCAACGCCATCTACGGCCCCGGCACCCAGCTGCTCGGGTATCTGGGCCAGGGTGCGCTGCTGGCGATCGGGGGCAACATGGTGCTGCACCACGAGCTGAGCATCGGCGGCCTGATCGCCTTCTTCCTCTACCTCAACCGCTTCTTCGCCCCAATCCAGCTCCTGGTCGCGCAGTACAACACCTTTCAGCAGGGCCAGTCGTCGTTGGTCAAGCTCCGGACGCTGTTCGCCGCCTCACCGAGCACCCCCGAGGACGACGGGGCGAGCGAGCTGCCCCCGATCAGGGGCGACATCACCTTCGAGCATGTGACCTTCGGCTACGACCCGGCGGTTCCCGTGGTCCGCGACATCGACCTCCGGATCCGCGCCGGCGAGACCGTCGCCTTCGTCGGCCGGACGGGAGCGGGCAAGTCCACGCTGGCCAAGCTCATCACCCGCTTCTATGACCCGACCGAGGGGCGCGTCCTCATCGACGGTCACGACCTCCGGCACGTGAGCATCGCCTCGCTGCGGCGCCAGCTCGGCGTGGTGCCCCAGGAGCCCTTCCTCTTCGCCGGGAGTCTGCGCTACAACATCGCCTTCGCCCGCCCTGACGCCTCCGAGGAGGAGGTGCGCGAAGCGGTTCGCGCCGTCGGCCTCGCCGACGTCGTGGCTCGTATGCCCGACGGGCTCGACACCGTCGTTCACGAGCGCGGGCAGTCGCTGTCCTCCGGCGAACGCCAGCTCATCGCGCTCGCGCGCGCCTTCCTCGCCCATCCTCGCGTGCTCGTGCTCGACGAGGCGACCTCGAACCTCGACCTCCTGTCCGAGACGAAGATCGAGGCCGCCCTCGACGTCCTGCTCGAGGCCCGAACGGCCATCCTCATCGCCCACCGGCTCACCACCGCGATGAAGGCCGACCGTATCGTCGTCATCGACGACGGACGCATCGCCGAGGTCGGTCCCCACGCCGAGTTGCTCGCCACGGGCGGGCGCTATGCCGAGATGTACGCGACGTGGACGCGCACGACTGAGCGCCGCGCGGCCTAGGCCCGTTGCCCCGCAGGAGCCTCCCGCTGCGCCGGTGACGGCTTGACCCGCAGCAGCCGCGCCGGCACGCTCGGCAGCCACCAGTTCCAGCGCCCGAGGAGCGAGACGACCGCGGGGACGAGGAGCGCGCGCACGACGGTTGCGTCCAGGAGGATGCCCACCGCGAGGCCCGTGGCGAGCATCTTCACGTCGGTGTTCGGGGCGGAGGCCATGGCGGCGAAGGAGAGGAAGAGGATCAGTGCCGCGCTGGTCACCAGACGACCGGTACGCCCGATCCCTGTGGTGACCGCCAGCTCGGTCGATCCGGTCCTGTCGTACTCCTCGCGCATGCGAGCGAGGATGAACACCTCGTAGTCCATCGAGAGCCCGAAGAGGAAGGCGAAGACGATCACCGGGATCCACTCGGGCACGGCGCCCGTCGCGGCGATGCCCCATATCTGCGCGGAGCCGAAGCCGTGCTGCCAGATCAGGGTGAGCGCACCCCAAGCGGCGGCGGTGCTCACCAAGTTGAGGATCACCGCCTTGGCGGGCAGGACGATGGAGCGCAGCGCGCGGGCGAGGAGGACGAAGGTGACGATCGCGATAAGGGCGAGCATCAGCGGAAACTCCCCGTACACGGCGCTGATGAAGTCCTCGACGCCCGACACCTGGCCGCCCACGAGCCCGGCGGAGGCGGCAGCGTGCACCGCGCTGCGCGCGGGATCGACGATCGCCCGCCCGGCCGCGGTCGAGCCGTCATCGGGGCTGAAGGCGTCGATCACCGCGGTACCGTCGCGGCGCCAGGCCACGGGCGCGACGGCGCCGCGGATCCCGGGCACCCCGCGAAGGGCCGCGGCGACGGCGGGGGCGCGGTCGGCCGGCGCGATCACCTCGGTCGGCGTCAGCGGTCCCGAACCCAGCCCGGAGCGCTCGAGCGCGACCAGGCCCGCCTTCGCCTCGCCGGACTTCGCCAGCGCGTTGGGGTTGTCGGTCCCGAGGTTCATCCCGAGCACGGCGACGATCAGCGCAGCGAGCACGGCGCCGGCGGCGATCGCGCCCGCCCAGCGGTGACGGATCACCCCGCGAGCCCAGCCCGTCCAGGCGCGGCTGGCGTTGGCGTCGCTGCGCCGGTGCGGCCAGTCCAGTCTCTGGCCGAAGCGCGCGAGGATGATCGGGAGCAGGGTCAACGAGCACGTCACCGAGACCAGCGGAATCAACAGGCCGCCGTAGCCCATCGAGCGCAGGAATGCCAGGGGCATGGCGACGAGCGCGGCCAGGCCTACCGCCACCGTGGTGCCGCTGAACATGACGGTCCGTCCCGCCGTGGCCATGGCCCGGAGCACAGCCTCCTCGGCGTCGTAACCGTGGCTGCGTTCCTCGCGCCAGCGGGTGGCAATGAGCAGGGTGTAGTCGATCGCCACGCCGAGTCCGACGAGGGCGATGAGGAACTCGACGATCGAGGAGACGCCGGTTAGGGCGGCGAGACCCCAGACGAGCAGGAAGGTCGTGAGGATGGAGCAGATCGCGATGGCGATGGGCACGAAGGCGAGCAGGGAGGCGAAGACGAAGGCCAGCACCACGAGCGCTCCGAGGCCACCGAGCAGGGTCTCCACGAGCACGCCCGGGCCCGAGTTGCCCGCCTTGGCCTGGTTGGTGAGGGCGTTCAGGCCGGTGATGCGTACCGGCGCCCCGGCGACTCGTGTGCCTTCGAGCGCGCCCGCGAGGCGGGTGGCCGCCTTCGTGCCGGCGTCGCTGATCGGACCGGTGGGCGCGTACGGGTAGATGACGGCGAACGTAGTGCGCCCGTCGCGCGAGACGAAGGACGAGCTGCCGGTGCTCGCGTACGAGGCTTCGCGGGCCGTGGGGAGCACGGCGGCGATACGCCGGTCGAGGCCGCGGAGCCCGGAGATCACCTGCGCGGAACGGATGGCGTCCCCCGGGGGCACGGTGACGACGGCGAGAAGCGCCGGGCCGTTGCCCCCGCTGCCGTAGATGCGCGAGATCGCCGCGTTGGCCTTAAAGCCCTCGCTCCCTGGAGCCGAGAACTGGTTGGTGAAGAGCTTGCTCGCGCGACCTGCACCGACGATTCCCGCGATGCTCAGGAGCACCCAGACGGCGACGACGAGCTTGCGGTGGCGCAGGACGAAGCGGGTGCTGTTCACGAGGGCGCCGGTGGGCGCGTCGGCGTTGGGGGCCATGGCTCAGATCACCTTCCGTTCGGGGACGGCGTCAAGGTAGGACTTACGCGCCCGCCGCGAAACACCCCGTGGAGGGAACTTCGGCCCCCTCCCCGGGCATGACGCGGGATCCCCCCAGGGGGTGATTCGCGCCGGCTTTTCGAGCGCTAGTGTCGGCGCCGGTATGTCCTACGGGTCACGACTCTTCGCCTCGGGCAAGCGGTGCTCGACGCTCCTCGACACGGCGATCGCGGTGGCGGCATGGGCGGGAACGCTGGCGCTGCTCGCCCACGGCGGCACCCGGCTCGCGCCCGGGGGCAAGCTGGGCCTCGACCCGCTCAGCGGCCTCCTCGCAGCCGGTGCATCGCTCCCTCTGCTCGCCTGGCGGCGCTCGCCCTTCGGCGTCTTCGCCGCGACCACGGTGGCGAGTGCGGCGCTGCTGCTCCTCGGTTATCCCGCCGCGCCCCCGCTCGGGCCGACGGCGGCGCTCTACCTGCTCGCCTCGAGCCGTGACGAGTCCCATCCGTGGACCAACCGGACCACGGCCGCCGTCGCGGCCCTCTTCCTCGCTCACATTGCCGCCTTCGGCGTCGGGAGGGGTGAGCTGCCGGCCGAAGAGCTGGCGATCGGCGCGCTCGTGTGGGCCGTCGCCTGGTTCGCCGGCGAGCGCACGCGGCTGCGCCGCGCGCAGATCATCGAGCTCGAGCAGCGGGCGCTGCGCGCCGAGCGCGATGCCGAGCGCGACCGCCGCCTCATCGCCGCCGAGGAGCGAGGGCGGATCGCCCGCGACCTCCACGACTCCGCCGGCCACGCGATCAACGTCATCGGGATCCAGGCGGGCGCGGCGCGCCTGCTCCTGGAACGGGACCCCGAACGCTCCCGGGCGGCGCTCGAGACGGTCGAGCTCGTGGCCCGCCAGACGGCCGGGGAGATCGACCAGATCGTCCTCGCCCTGCGAAACGGCGATGGCCCGTCCGAGAACGGGGTGACGCCGTCCGGCCTGGCGGCGCTCGACACGCTCGTCGCCCAGCACGCCGCAGCCGGTCTCGCGGTCAACGTCACGCGGCACGGAGCCCCCCGAGACCTGGGCGCGCCGCTCGACACCGCCGCCTACCGCATCCTCCAGGAGGCGCTGACCAATGCCCGGCGACACGGCGCCGGGGGCGCCGAGGTGGGCCTTCGCTTCTGCGCCGAGGCGCTGGAGCTCGTCGTCGCCAACCCCACCGTCGGCCCCGTCTCGGCGCGCGAGAACGGCGGGCACGGCCTGATCGGCATGCGCGAGCGCGCCGCGCTCCTCGGCGGCGCGCTCGAGACCGCGAGCGCCGAGGGCACCTTTCGGGTGACCGCCCGGCTCCCCTACGACGCCACCGCCCGGCTCCCCGACGACGCGCAATGACCCGCGTCCTCATCGCCGACGACGATGAGCTCATGCGCGCCGGCCTCACCGCCGTGCTCTCGAGCGACGCCGAGATCGAGATCGTCGGCGAGGCGGCGAACGGTCGCGTCGCCGTGCGGCTGGCGAGACAGCTCGCGCCCGAGGTCATCGTCATGGACGTCCGTATGCCCGACCTCGATGGCATCGCCGCGACCCGCGAGATCGCGCGCGTCACCCCCGAGTCGAAGGTCCTGATCCTCACCACGTTCGAGCAGGACGATTACATCTTCGGCGGCCTGCGCGCGGGCGCATCAGGCTTCCTCCTCAAGCGGACCCGCCCGGAGGAGCTCATCGCCGCGGTGCACACGGTCGCCGCCGGCGACTCGCTGCTCTCGCCCTCGGTCACCCGACGGGTGATCGACCACATGGCCCGGCAGCCGGCGGCGGCGCATGACCCGCTTGCCTGCGTCGAGGTCCTGACATCGCGGGAGCGCGAGGTCCTGGGACTGATCGCGCGCGGGCTCTCGAACGCCGAGCTCGCCGCGGCGCTCGTGGTCGAGGAATCGACGATCAAGACCCACGTCAAGCGGATCCTCTCCAAGCTCGATCTGCGCGATCGGGTCCAGGCGGTGATCTTCGCCTATGAGTCCGGCCTGGTCTCGGGCGCGCGCGAGGCCGTCCCCGGCGGGGACGGCAGCGTGGCTCGTTAGACCGCCACAAGCCAACTAAAGCCTCGCGCCCGGGTGCCGATGTGGGTCCCGTCAGCCGTCTAGCAGCGTCGCGCGGCTAGTGCGCCTGGGGGTGGGAGTGGACGTGGTCGCCGTGGCTGTGCTCGTGCTGATGGTCGGCGCCGCGCGGCCGCTCGGCCGCGGCGCACCGCGGGCACAGGCCGACGATCGGGAAGTGGGTGAAGCGCACGTGGAATCCGAACTGCTCGCGGACCACTTCGCGCAGGGCGTCGAGCTGCTCGGGGTCGACCGTCCTCACCGCGCCGCAGCCTTCGCAGTACAGGTGCTCGTGCTCACCGCGGCCGACGAGCACGTACAGCCCCGGACCGTGACCGAGGTGGACGTGACGGACGAGGCCGTGGCGCTCCATCGTCTCGAGGTTGCGGTACACCGACGCCGCGTCGAGGTGCAGGCGTCGCGCCACGTACTCGGCCGAGACCGGGCCGTCGGCTCCGAACAGGTCCTCGAGGATCAGGCGGCGCGCCGTTGACATGCGCAGACCCCGTTCGCGCATCGCCGCGACGGCCCCTTCGAGGGTCTCGAAGCGCAGCGCCGGGACCTGGGGAGCGCTGGTCATTACCCCCCGACTTCCTCCTTGATCAGTTTCGCGCTCCACTTCTCCTCGACGTGACCGAGCTTCCAGAAGAGCATCGCTCCCGCCCAGCAGACGACGAACATGCCGACGATGACGAATCCGGCCTTGTTGATGTCGAACTTGGCCATGAACTGCCAGAAACCGCCGTGCAGGCCGCCGATTTCGCTCGGCAGGAGTCCGAGCACCTCGATCGTGCCGATGAAGAAGCAGATCGCTACCGAGAGCCCGGTGATCGCGAGGTTGTAATAGACCTTGCGCACCGGATTGAAGAAGGCCCACGAGTAGGCGAAGTTCATGAAGATCCCGTCGATGGTGTCCATCAGCGCCATGCCCGCGGTGAAGAGGATGGGCAGGCAGAGGATCGCGTAGAAGGGCAGGTGCGCGGTGGCGAGCACGGCGGTCGTGGCGAGCAGGGCG
>DATCEM010000213.1:0-5014 GCA_036510175.1 Solirubrobacteraceae bacterium
CCGGAGTGCGGGGCGCGCCAGGCGAACGTGGTGTCGATGAGGACGAGCACAGGCGCCCTAGCGTACGGCGCGCGCCAGGAGCATTCGCCGCAGCGGCGGCAGGCCCCCGCCGCTGCGGACCGCGACCTCGGCGAAGCCGAAATCGGCCAGGAGTCCGAGCAGCGACCTTCGCGTGTAGAGGTGCAGATGATCGCCGAGGGGCTCGGAGTAGCGCTCGATGCCGTGCAGCGCGGTCGCGATGCGCCCGTGGGCCGGCGTGGTGAGCAGCAGGCGACCGCGGGGAGCGAGGACCCGGCGGACCTCCGAGAGCCAGCGCGCGGTGTCGGCGACGTGCTCGATCACCTCGCTCGCCCACACGAGCGAGAAGCTGTTGTCCCCGAAGGGAAGCGGTCCGTCGGAGGGGACGGCGGCGAAGGTGAGCCCAGGATGGGCCGCCCGCGCGCGGGCGAGCGCCGCCTCGGCGACGTCGGCGCCCACGACGTGGGCGCCGGCGTGCGCGAGCAGCGCCGTGAACTCGCCGGCGCCGCACCCGAGGTCGAGTGCGCGCTCGCCGGCCGCGACCTTCTCATGCAGGAGGAAGTCCCGGCGTAGCTCGAGGTCGGGCGGGTCGAGGTCGGCGGGGAGGCGTTCCCACAAATCTTCGAAGTAGTCCTTCAAGGAAACGGAATCTAGACCGCGCGACATTCGGGGTTCGGCAGGGCTATCGTCGCCTTACATGTCTCGCCGGCTGATCGCGGTCGCACCGGTCGACCACCCAGGCGGAGCGGAGACCTGTCTGCTGCGCCTGCTCGCCGGTCTCAGGCGCCGTGGCTGGTCGATCGCCCTGACTACCCCCGGCGCCGGGCCGCTGCGTGACGCCGCGCTCGCGGCGGGCTACGACTGGTATGCGCTCCCGCTCGGCGGCCTCGTCCCGCGCAGCGGCGCCCGCGCCGCGCGCTCGTGGCGTCACGCGCGCCGGCTCGCGCACGACGCGAACGTCGTGTACCTGAACGGCGCCGTGTGCGGCCGGCTCCTGCCCGCGCTGCCGCGCGCGCCCAAGCGCGTTCTCCATATCCACGACATGGTCGAGCGCGTGCCTCCATTCTGGCGTCGCGCCGACGTCGTGCTCGCTGCCTCGGGCGCGGTCGCGGCGCGACTGCGCGGCCTCGAGGCGCGCGTCGTCTACGGGCCCGTCGACCCGGACCCGCCGCAGGCGACGGCGCCGTGGCCGACGGGGAACGGGCCCGTGGTCGGCTTCATCGGGCGCTTCGAGCCGCGCAAGGGCCCCCTCGACCTCGTCCGCGCGGCTCCGGCGATCCGTGCCGGAGCGCCCGGGGCGCGGATCGTCATGGTCGGTGACGATCCCTACGGCGCCGATCCCGAATACGTCAGGGCCGTGCGCGCGGCGAGCGACGTCGAGCGCCACCCCTGGGTCGCGAACGCCCCGGGCCTGATGCGCCACCTCGACGTGCTCGTGCTCCCTTCCCGGGTTGAGCCCTTCGGGACCGTGCTCGCTGAGGCGATGGCGGTCGGCACCCCGGTGGTCGCCAGCCGAGTCGACGGACTGCCCGAGGTCGTCGAGGACGGCGTTACCGGGCGCCTCGTGCCCCCCGGGAGGCCGGACCTCCTCGCCTCGGCGGTGCTCGAGGTGATCGCGCGCCGGGAGGAGATGGGCGCGGCCGCGCGCCACAGCGCGCGCCGGTTCTTCGTCGAGGACTACGTCGACCGAGTCGAGGCGCTGATCACTCCTTGAAGGTCGCTTTCGACAGTCGTCCCGCGGCCGACTCTCGTGGCGTCGGTCGCTATGCCCGCTGCCTGCTCGAGGCGCTGCGCGAGAACGGTCACGGCGATGTCGTCGAGTCCCACGACCCGCGCCGCTTCGACGTCTTCCACGCGCCATGGATCGACGGGGCCCTGCTGCGTTCCCCGGTGCCCATGGTCGTCACCCTGCACGACCTGATTCCGCTCAAGCGCCGCGGGGAATATCTGCGTTCCGGGCTTCGTTTCCGCTTGCGCTACCTGGCGGTGCAGCGCGCGGTGCGGGTGATCGTCCCGACCCAGGCCGTCGCCAAGGACGCCGTCAGCCACCTCGAGATACCCGGCGACCGGCTCGTGGTCATCCCCGAGGCGGCCGCCCCGACCTTCCATCCGCGCCCGGAGGAGGAAGTGGACGCCGTCCGCGAGCGCTACGGCCTGCCGAGCGAGTATCTGCTCTGGGTGGGGGGACTCAAGCGGCCCGATCCCCGCAAGCGCGTAGCGGCGCTCGCCCGTACGGCGCGGACGATGCCCCTCGTCCTCGTCGGGCAAGCCGGCCGCTGGGCGAGCGAGCTTCCCGATGTCACACTCACGGGAGGGGTGAGCGACGACGAGCTGGCGGCGATCTACACCGGTGCCCATGCCCTGGTCTTTCCGAGCGACGACGAGGGCTTCGGCCTGCCCCCGGTCGAGGCGCTCGCGTGCGGCGCGCCGGTCGCGGCGTGTGACGTGCCCGCGCTGCGGGAGGTGCTCGATGGCCGCGCGACGTTCGTCGAGGTCGACGATCTCGACTCGCTCATCGCCGCCGCCGAGGCCGCCGGGCGCCCGGCGCCGGCGCCGCCACCGTGGACATGGCGCGATGCGGCCGAGCGGACCTGGGGGGTCTACGAGGACGCCACCGAGGCGCCCACGGTGTGGCGCGGCGCCAGGCGTCGGCACCGCCGCGGGGCCTAGGGACGCGCCCGCAGCCCGAACGGCGGCATCTCCACCCGCCGCCGGGCCTGCACCCGCCGGCGTCGCGCGAAGGCGGCGGCGGCGAGCCGGGCCGCGGCGGGGTAGCCGCCGAGGAGCTCACGCTCGCGCAGCACGGCGTGCCCCAGGGCGAGCACCTCATAGCCGGCGATCGACGTGCCGTCGCGGGCGAGCCCGTTGCCCGTTTCGTTCTTGATCAGCATCAGGTAGCGGTTGCGGAACTGCATCCGGCGCTCCTCCGCGCTCACCTTTGCCCTGGTCGATGGGCTGTAGGTGCGGATGTGGTGCGCGACCGCGCTCGGCTCGTAGGCGCAGCGCCATCCGAGCAGCTGCGCTCGCCACGCCAGATCGACGTCGGCCGCGTACTTCTCGAAGTCCTCGTCCAGCGGGGCTCCGTCGATCGCGCAGTCATCGAGCGCCGCGCGGCGAAAGAGCGCGGCGGCGCCGTCGGCGCCAAAGCACGGTCCCGGCGTCCCATAGCGATCCTGCGGCTCGCCGTGGCCGACGAGGTTGTTCTTGCGCCGGCGGTCCAGGTGCAGGCCCGCGGTGTCGATCTGCCTCAGGGGCTCGCCGGGCCCCGAGGCGCGCAGCAGCTTCGGCGCCACCGAGCCGATCTTGGGCTCCCACAGTCGAGGTCGCAGGCGCGCGAGAAAGTCGGGAGCGAGGAAGCAGTCGGCGTTGAGGAGCAGCACCTCCGCGGCGCCGGTCGCGGCGATCGCGGCGTTATTGGCGGCGCACCAGCTCAGCCGTCGCTCGAGCCGGAGCACGCGCGCGCCGGCGTCGGCGGCGAGCTCAGCGGTCTCGTCGGTGCAGGCGTTATCGATGACGGTGACCCGCGCGTCGGGCTGGGCGAGCGCGAGCGGCAGCGAGTGGCGCACCTCGGGGCCCCGGTCGGTGCTGATGAGCAGGATGTCGGTCGCAGTCAAGCGATCGAGCACAGGCGCTCGAGCCCGACCGGCCCGGCGGCGGCGAAGACACGCGAGCGCCAGTCGAGCGAGAGCGAAGCCTGGTCCACATCCTCCTCCTCGTCGTCGAGGAAGGCGAGGACGCCGCCGACCTCGCGGAGGATGAGCTGGCCCGCGGCGATGTCCACCGATCGGCAGCCCCCCAGCGCCAGGAGCCCGTCGAGGCGCCCGCAGGCGACGTAGCAAAGCGTCAGGGCGATCGATCCGAGCGCTCGCAGCCGGTCGATCCCGCTCGCCGCCAGCGCGTCGGCGGCGTCGGCGACGAGCCGCGGATGGATGAACTCGAGGCCGACCATCTCGAGCGGAGCCAGGGGATCGAGATCGGGGAGGCGCACGCCGTCGTGGAACGCTCCCTCGCCGGCGCGGGCCCACCATTCCTCGCCCCGGTCACCGTCGCGGACGTAGGCCCAGCTGATGTTTCCGAGCACGGGTCCATCGCCGACGGCGATCGATACGCACCACGCGGGCAGACCGCGCTTGGCGTTGCGCGAACCATCGATCGGATCGACGATCACGTGAACCGGTCCCCCCCCGGCCATCTCCACCCGCCCGCGCTCCTCGGACACCACGGTGAGCGGTAGCCCGGTGAGCTCGAGCTCGGCGAGGATCGCGTCCTCGGCCGCACGGTCGATGACGAGGGAGATGTCGCCACCCTCGCCGCGGCCCAGCGCGCGCGAACGGTCTGCCACGGGATAACTGTTCAGCGCGCGACGAGCGGCGGCCTCGGCGCGGCGACAGATATCCAACCAGTCGGCTTCGAGCGCCGCCTCGGTGGCGGAGGCGGTCATCGCGCGACATGCTAGCTACCAGGCCAATTCCCGGTACACGGCGGCCGTCTCCCGGGCCGTTCGCTGCCACGAGAACAGCGAGGCCCGTTCGCGACCCCGGCGAGCCATGGCGGCCCGCTCCTCGGGATCGCCCAGGAGCGAGGCGAGGACGCCGCGCAGCTCGTCGGCGCCGCCGTCCCGGCGGGCGTCGAAGTACGCGGCCGCCTCCGCTCCCGTCTGCGGCAGCGCCGTCGCGCGAGCGGCGACGACGGGCGTGCCGCGGGCCATCGCCTCGAGCAGGACGAGCCCGAAGCCCTCATACAGACTCGGGTGCACGAGCACTTCGGCGCCCCGGATGAGCGCGTCGAGCTCGGCGTCGCTTACGTAGCCGGTGAGCTCCACGGGGTCCTCGCCCGCGATCCGGCGCAGCTCCGCGCCCGACCCCGAGTCGACTCCGGCGAGGACGAGGCGGTGGGGGATGAGCTCCTCGCGGCGCAGGGCGCCGAAGGCGCGCACGAGGGCACCGAAGTTCTTCTTGGCGCGCAGGTCGCCGATTCCGAGCAGGTAGGGACCGGG
>DATCEM010000214.1:0-2518 GCA_036510175.1 Solirubrobacteraceae bacterium
CACGTCGCCGCCCACCGTCTCGGGGTCCACCACCGTCAGCCCAGGCCCGTCACCCTCGATATCTTTATACGGCTCGGCGAACGCATCCGCCTCGACGACTCCGCCCACCGTCGTGATCGCGCTCGGGCCCTCGACCACGGCCTCCGCTTGCGCCCCGACGAACCGGCGCAGCACGGCGGCGCGCACGAGCTCGCTCACCAGCGCGAGCCGCTCCGCGAGCGCCTCGACCAGGTCGACGTCAGGGTGCACGAGCTCCTCCCGCAACGCGCTCCAGATCACGCCCCGCAGGGCATCGACGGCCTGGACGCTCGCCTCGGCCTTGGACGTTCCGGCCAGCTCGCCCGCGCGCGAGGCGAGCCGCTCGAGCGCTCCCCCGGGCTCAAGCCGCCGAAGATCGTGATCGTCGGCGAGCGCGCGCACGATAGCCTCGCACAGCCTCGGACCTTCGCGTACCACGTCGGTGGCGAGGATCGACGGCGCATCCTCGAGGTCGCGCTGCTCGAGCAGGGCGAGCAACCAGCCCTTGGTCAGATCCTGGGCGCGACTGAGCAGCGCCTGGACGGGCGTATCGGCAACCGGCCGCGAGGAAAGCCGCCGCGGCACACCATGATGTGAAGTCACTAGCGCCCTGTCTATCACGTATCGCGACGTCTACTCCGGAAATTCTATGCACAATGCGACCACGATGTTTGAGCCAGTCACCGTCGCGGAGGCTCGCGAGCAGATCCTTGCCGCTAGCGATCCCTTGGAGCCGGAGCGGGTGCCGATCGACGATGCACTGGACCGCGTGCTCGCGCGAGACCTGCCCGCGGACGGCGACGTCCCCCCGTTCACCTCGGCAGCGATGGATGGATATGCGGTCCTCGCGGGTCCTGCCGGGCGGACGCTGCGCGTGATCGGGGAATCTCGGGCCGGCGTGCCCACCGAGCTGGCGATCGGCGATCACGAGGCGATCCGGACCTCCACCGGTGCCACGCTCCCGGCGGGAGCCAACGCCGTGATCCGGCAGGAGCAGGTCGAGGCGGACGGCGACCGGGTCACCCTGTGCGCCGGCGTGGGGGTCGCTGACGACATCCGTCACCGGGGTGAGGACCTCGCCGCGGGCACGGTGGTGCTCACCCGCGGTACGAGACTGGGCGCCGCCGAGCTCGCCGGAGCCGTGGCCGCCGGCGCGAGCGAGATGTGGTGCGCCCCGCGACCACGAGTGGCGATCCTCTGCACCGGGACCGAGCTGCGCGCCCCCGGGGAGTCGCTCGGACCAGGGGAGATACACAATGCCAATGCGGTCACCATGCGCGCCCTGGCGATGCGCTGCGGCTCGGTGGCGAGCCCGGCGGAGCGCCTCGCCGACGATCGCGCGGTGATCGAGACGGCGCTCGCGAGCGCGCTGGAGCATGCCGATGTCGTGGTCGTCACCGGCGGCGTGTCGGTAGGACCGCACGACCACGTCAAGCCCGCGCTCGACGCGCTCGGCGTGCGCCAGTCGTTCTGGGGGGTGGCGATCCAGCCCGGGAAGCCGACGTGGTTCGGGACGTTCGCCGCCAAGCGAACTCTCAAGGGCGCGGAGCGCCCCGGGACCTTCGCCGCCGGCGAACTCGGGGCCGTCGGGGCCCGTGTGGGGGCGGAGCGCCCCGGGACGAGCGAACGAGCCCTCGTGTTCGGCCTGCCGGGCAATCCCGTCGCCGCCTTCGTCGCCTTCATCCTGTTCGTCGCACCGGCTCTGCTTGCCCTCCAGGGTGGGAGCACCGCGAACGGCCACCGGCAGATGGCCGAGCTCGGCACGCCGTTCAAACGCAGCCCGACCCGCGAGCAGGCGATCACCGTCCGCGTCGAGCACGAGGACGGTCGCACGATCGCCGTACCCAACGGACCGCAGGGGTCGAACCTGATCAGCTCGCTGCTGGGAGCCGAGGCGCTCGCGATGATCCCGGCGGGCACGGGCGAGCTCCCGGCTGGAACACCGCTCACCCTGATCCGGCTGCCGCGATGACCCGTCGGCCCTGCGCACGAGGGGGACCTCCTGACCGGTAAGAATGGTCGCGTGCTCGCCCCCCTGCTCGTCGTAGCCGCCGCGCTCAGCGCCGTCGCGGCCATCGCCCGGCGCCGCCGCCGCCGGGTCCAGGGCCTCCCCGCGCGCGCGGTGATCGTGTCGCCCCGCCAGTCGACGGTGATCGCCAAAGACGGAGGCGTCCGCTCGGTCCAGTCGGCCGAGCTGACGATGGCCGCGACGGACCTCGACCGACTTTGGACACCGACGAGCCTCGAGGACCTGGGACGGACGTACTGGCGGTTTCTCTCACGCGTCACCCTGGGACTGATCCGTGTCGTCTATGGACAGGACGAGCGCGCCGTGGTGCTCCTCGCCCGACCGCTCACCCTCCTGCGCTTCGATGCTCCTGAGTACGTCATCGAAGCCGACCACGGAAACGTCCGATGGCGAATCCGCGATGGTCTCCTGGTGACGAGCTCGGGTCGCGGATCGGGATTCCTCTCACTCGACGTGCGACGGCGACCCGCC
>DATCEM010000215.1:0-3451 GCA_036510175.1 Solirubrobacteraceae bacterium
GCCGAGGACGCGGCGAAATGCCTCGAGCTGACGCTCCAGCTGATGGAGACGTGGGTGAAGGACGGGGTCAAGTCGAGCGAGGTGGCGTTCATCGCCCGGTATCTCGTGCGGTCGCACGCCTTCGACGTCGACACGGCGGCCAAGCGGCTTCACCAGGCCCTCGACATCGAGCTCCTCGGACTGCCCGCCGACTACTATTCGTCGTGGATCGACCGCGTGCGTGCCGTGACGCCGGAGGCCGCGAGCGCCGCCGTGAAGAACCGCATCCATCTGGAGGACGTGCTCGCCGTCGTCGTCGGCACGGCGTCGCAGGTGCTCGACCCCATGCGAGGTGCCATCGCGAACCTGGCTGATGCGAGCGTCGTCCCGTTCGACCTCGAGTAGGCGTCCTCGAGGATTGTCCCGAGCGCCGCTCAGCCTCGCTTCGCGAGGATCTCTGCAAACTTGGTGTCGTACCGGCCCGCGCGAAACTCGGGGTCAGCGAGCACCTTGCGCAAGAACTCCCGGTTCGTCGTGCACGGCGCGATGATCGTGCCGGCGAGGGCGCGGTCGAGCTCGTCGAGCACACCGTCGCGGGTCTCCCCCCAGGCGACGACCTTCGCTATCATCGGATCGTAGAAGGGTGTGACCTTGCTCCCGGCGCGAACGCCGGACTCGATGCGGAGACGCGGCGTCTGAGCCTCCCCCGCGCCTCCTGCCCACACGAGCTCGTCGACTACGCCGGGCTTCGGGATGAACCCCTTGCTCGGATCCTCCGCGTAGATGCGCGCCTCGACGGCGTGTCCCCGGCGCGTGGATCGAGACAGGTCGGGCAGCTTCTCGCCCGCCGCCACACGCAGCTGCAGCTCGACGAGGTCGAGCCCCGTGACCATCTCCGTGACCGGATGCTCGACCTGGAGCCGCGCGTTCACCTCGAGGAAGAAGAGGTTTCCGCTCGCGTCGGCGATGAACTCGCAGGTGCCGGCCCCCACGTAGCCGACGTGGGTCACGACGCGGAGGGCCGCCGCGAAGAGAGCGAGCTTCCGCGCCTCGCCAGCTTCACCGGCGAAGAACGCCGCCGGCGAGGGGGTCTCCTCGACGATCTTCTGGTGGCGCCGCTGGAGGCTGCACTCGCGCTCTCCCAGCGCGAACGCACTGCCGTGCCGGTCGCAGAACACCTGCACTTCGATGTGCCGCGGCTGGTCGACATAGTGCTCGAGGAAGACCCGTGCGTCGGAGAAGGCCGACTTGCCGCGATCCGAGCAGCTCCGGAGGGCGCGCTCGAGGAGCTGGGGATCGGTGACGACCTGCATACCGATGCCGCCTCCGCCGCTGACCGCCTTCACGACGATCGGGTACCCCACGCTCGAGGCCACACGGCGCGCTTCGTCGAGACCCGCCTCGGTGTCGATGGCGATCGGCTCGTCGGTCCCGGGAACCGGCTGCGTTCCAGCGGCTAGCGCCACGTGCCGCGCCCTCATCTTGTCGCCAAACGCCTCCAGCACGTCCGGCGGCGGCCCGACGAACGTCGCCCCCGCGTCCGCCACGGCGCGGGCGAAGGCCGGCTTCTCCGAAAGGAAGCCGTACCCCGGATGGACGGCCTGGGCACCCGTCTGACGCAGTGCTCTCAGGATGGCCTCGATGCTCAGGTACGAATCCTTCGCCGGCGGCGGCCCGACGAGAACGGCTTCGTCGGCGTCCGTGACGTGCGGAGCGTCGCGATCCGCCTCGGAGTAGACCGCCACAGTGCGGATACCGAGCCGTTTGCAGGTTCGCATCACGCGACGCGCAATCTCCCCACGGTTGGCGACGAGTACCTTGTCGAACGGCGGACGCATCGAGGGCGGCTATTTACAGCACCCCTCTGCGGGATGCCACGCCACAACGCCCCCGGAATTGGCCCACATCCTGCTGTGTTGTTCTCCTGGTTCGCTCCGATGAAGGCCGCCCTCCTCGCACTCGCCGCATTCTCGGGCTTCCCGGGGGGTCTCACACCCTCGTACTCGAGTCCGGCGGCGACACCTGTGAGCTGGACAGACAGCTGGATCATGCTCGATCCGGGTGTGTCGGGCCTTCGGGTCAGCGTGGAGGACGAGCTGGCTCCTGAAGCATCGGCCAGCGACGAGATCGCCAGTGACCTCGTCCAGGACGCGGACCTGTTGCCTACCTTCGTCTTCAGCGGGTGCGAGCTGACGCTCGCGGGCAGCTTCACGCCGGACTCCTGGGCGCGCGAGATCTGGCTCGGCGCGCCCTTCCCACGCATGCTCGACAACGGACACACCGAGAAGGATGGCCGCTGGATCGACTACGAGCAGATCCCGCGACGGCCGGAGCGTCCCGATGCGTACCAGGCGTACCGCTACCCGCTCGCCGATGCCCCCGTCGTCAGCGGCTATGATCTCGACAAGCCCGACGACGAGCAGCGGCGCGGGCGCATGAACGCGGTCGGGCACGGCGGCGTCGATCTCGTCGCCGAGATGGGCGCGCCCATCGCGATGCTTCGCCTCGAGCACCAGGTCGGCGATGCCGAGGTGCTCTACGTCGGGCCGCTCTACGGCGAGACGGTCGTCACGCGTCATGTCCTCCGCGAGGGCGGTGCCGATCACGATTATCTGCTCATCTTCGGGCACCTCGATCGTCCGGCGGAGGGCGTGCTTCGTGGCCGGCGTCTGCGCGACGGCGCCACGGTGGGCTTCGTCGGGAACACCGCCTCCCCCGAGCTCGTCCACCTCCACCTCGAGGCTCGCCGGGTGCGCGACCACATCGACGCGTGGAAGCTGCCGGGCGACTCCCTCCATGCGCGCGAGTACTCCGTGGTGACCGACCCGCGCAACGTCCTGCCGCTCCGGGCTCCGCGGCTCCGCTCCGCGAAGTGCGCGCCGCGCCTCTCCTCGCCTCCCAGGCGCTACTGGCTCGGGCAGGCCATGGAGCTGTCCCTGGAGTGAGGGCCGCGGCGCCTCTTGTCGAGCCAGGTGTGCGCCACCACCAGGAGTGGCGGCTGAACGACCCGCGTGAGGATCGCCAGGATGAGCGAGCCGCCGATGACCACCACGGCCAGCGGCTTCTGCGTCTGCGCGCCGATACCGTTGGACAGCGCGGCCGGCAATAGCCCCAGCGTCGCCACGAGCGTCGTCATCAGCACGGGCCGGAAGCGCTTCTCCGCAGCCTCCCTCGCGGCAAGCTCGATCGAGTGTCCCTCGGTCTCGCGGAGTCGCTGGAAGTACGTCACTACGAGGATGGCGTCCTGGATCGCGATCCCGAAGATCGAGATGAAGCCCATCGCCGCCGACACCGAGAAGTTGATCCCGGTGACGAGCAGCGCGAGCACCCCGCCCGTGCAGGCGATGGGGATGCTGATGATGACGAGCAACGTGTCCATCCAGTTCTTGACGGCGCTGTACGTGAGAAACGTGATGAGGAGCACGGTCAGCGGGATGATGATCTGCAGGCGCCCCTCGGCCTCGTGCAGCTC
>DATCEM010000216.1:0-2602 GCA_036510175.1 Solirubrobacteraceae bacterium
TCAGAGGACAGCGCCACGCTCTGGCCGAAGAAGCCCTCGCCGATCTCGGCATCCGGTCCGGTCGTGGGGGCGGTGAGCTTCGCCTGCTCGGTCCACGATGAGCCCGAGCCCGTGAACACCCACGCCGCCCCGGCGTAGCTGTCATCGAAGTTGCCACCAATCAGAGCGGTGGAACCGTCGGCGGACAGCGCCACATCCCACCCGAAGTACGCGTCGCCGTCCTCATCGGTGGGGGTGAGCTTCAACCCAGGCTGAATCAGGGGATCGATCCGCAGCGGGTAGACGGCGTGCGCGTCGACGATACGGAGGAGCAGCCTGCCGTCACGTGCCGAGAGCGTGGCCGGCACCCGCCGGCCTCGCGCGTCGGTCGCCGTCAGGCCGCCGTAACGCAGCGCGCGTCGACCGGACCGGGTGAGGAAGAGCAAGCCCGATCCGGACCGCCTGACGCGCAGCGCTCCGGCCAGCCCGAGCGCGATGGTGAGCGACCGCCGGGCTCCGGCGGGACGGCGGGCGAGCGTGAAGCCCTGCTCGATCCCCAGGGGACCTGCCGAGTACCACTCTGATACGGCATCGCGGTCATAGACGATGCGATTGGCATGCGCCTTCACCGAGACGATGCCCAGAGGATGCAGGTCCCCGCCACGGCCAACGGCCACGGAGGCGATCCTCAGCGGCGATGCGCCGGCGCCCAGGACAGCCCCGTGAGCACCGAACCATGCCGCGACTCCCCCGCCATGCATCCGGTAGCCGGCTCCGGAGTGGCGGGCGTCGAACCCGGCCGTAGCGCTCCCCAGTGAAGAGGAGATCACCGACTGGGCCTGCAGCGGAAGCGACTCGAGCCGCGCCAGGGCGCTAGCGCCCCCGACGGCCGAGCGTGATGCGACCCCTGCTCCGGGAACTCCGGCGCCGACCATTATCACGCCGACAACGACCATCGCCGATACCGCCAGCAGGGCCAGCAAGCGAGGAAAGCCAACCGGCCGTACGACCGGGACCAGACGCATTGACCCCGTAGCTTCCATGCGCGCTCATGCCCCCGAAGACTCGTGGGTTGGTCGTCCAGCGACCAGGTGTCACCCTAACATCGGTCCCGGTCAAACCGCAAGCCTTCGCGGAGAGCGAAGTGTCCTCCCGGGGTGGGCCGGCGGCCCTACGCCCGCTCAGCCCCCGCCTCCGCCGCCAAGCGCCCCGCCCACGGGCGCAGGAGCTTGAGCGCGGCGAGGATCGCGCGCGTCGCCGGCGAGCGGTTCAGGGTGAAGAACTGGATCCCCGGCGCGCCCCGGGCGAGCAGCTCGGCACATTGGAGAGTGGCATAGGAGACGCCGAGCTGGAGCACCGCGTCCGGGTCTGCGGCGCGCAGCTCGAGCTGCTCGAGGAGTGCCGCCGGGATCGTCGCCTGGCACATGCCGGTGATCGTCTTGATCTGGCCCACGTCGGTGATCGGCATGATGCCCGGGATGATCGGGATCTCGATCCCGGCCGCCCGCGCCTCGGCGACGAACGAGAAGTAGTGCTCGTTGTCGAAGAACAGCTGGGTGATGGCAAAGGACGCCCCCGCCGTCACCTTCTCGCGCAGGAAGCGCAGGTCGTGCGCCAGGTCCGTGGCCTCAGGGTGGACCTCGGGGAAGCACGCGGCGCCGATGCAGAAGGGGTAACCGTCCGAGATCAGGGCCGCCAGCTCGGTCGAGTAGTGCAGCCCGCCGGGGTGAGGCTTCCAGTCCGTCTCGCCACGCGGCGGATCCCCCCGAAGTGCGAGCACGTTCTCGATCCCCGCCTCCGCGAGCCCGTCGAGGATGCCGCACAGCTCCTCGCGCGTCGCGCCGACGCAGCTGAGATGAGCCATGGCCTCGATGCCGAGGTCCTGCTTGATCCACTTGGTGAGCTCGACCGTGCGGTCGCGGGTGGAACCACCGGCGCCGTAGGTGACCGAGACGAAGTCCGGCGCGAGCGGGCCCAGCGCTTCGACGGCGGCCCGCAGGTTGCGTTCGCCATCGTCGGTCTTGGGGGGAAAGAACTCGAACGAGAACACCGGCTCGTCCTTCGCCGCCATGATCTCGTCAACGTGCATCCTGGCACCTTACCAACCTTGACACGAGCGTGGCAAGGTTGGACCGCACGGTGCCAGCCGCTACTCTCCCTCCGGCTGCCCGGGGCGACCGGGCCTCCACTGAAGAGGCGCTGATTTCGAGGGGCTTCGTTTTGATCGGGCGAGCACTGAATGTCGGTTCGAGGCGGACCGCGGGCGCGTGGGTGCTCGCGCTCCTCGCGTGCGGCGCCGCGCTCGCCCCCGCGGCGTCTGCCTCTCCTGGCCCGAGCGCCTCGTCCCACTCCGGCACTCCCCAACCCGCCACCTCACCTCCGGCGGTCAGCGCCTCCCTGGTGGCGCTCGCGCCCACGCCACCAATGGGCTGGAACCCGTGGTACCAGTTCGGCTGCAAGGTCGATGAGCAGCTCATCGAGCAGACCGCGCAGGCGATGTCCTCCTCGGGCATGGCGGCCGCGGGCTATCGGTACGTCAATCTCGACGACTGCTGGGAGGCCGACAGTCGCGACGCCAACGGCGCCCTCCAGGCCGACCCGGAGACCTTCCCCGACGGGATCC
>DATCEM010000217.1:0-6416 GCA_036510175.1 Solirubrobacteraceae bacterium
GCATCGAGGGCGTCGCGCAACCCGTCGCCGAGGAGGTAGAAGCCCGAGGTGGTGACCGCCAGCGCCAGTCCGGGGAAGACCATCAGCCACCACGCGACGGTGAAGACGCCGCTGGCGTCGCGGAGCATCGCTCCCCATGAGGGGACTGTGTCGGGAACGCCGACGCCGAGGAAGGAGAGCACGGCCTCGAAGAGGATGTTGTTCGGTATCTGAATCGTCGCCAGGACGATGATCGGTCCGGCGAGGTTCGGGAGGATCTCGCTGATGATGATCCTCAGGTGGCCGGCTCCCGCAGCGCGGGCGGCCTCGACGAACTCCTCCTCGCGCAGGGAGAGGACGTTCCCCCGCACCACCCGGGCGATGTAGGGCCACGAGAACATGGTCACGACGAAGATGACGAGCGTCGTCCCCGGCTTGAGCGCGCCGCCGAGGCAGCCGTTCGCCGTGGACCCGCAGGCGGCGTCGAGACCGATGGCGATGAGGAGAAGTGGGAGAGCGAGGACGATGTCCGTGAGCCGGGCGAGGATGGTGTCGATCACGCCGCCGAAATAGCCTCCGAGCAGGCCGAGGCTGACCCCGATGACGATCGCCAGCGCGGTACCCAGGCCGCCGATGAGCAGGGCCGTGCGGGCGCCGTAGAGCACGCGGACGAGCAGGTCCCTGCCCTCGAGGTCGGCCCCGAAGGGGAACGCCGCGCTTGGCCCGTCGGGCAGGCCGTACCCGTTCAGGGTTCTCCCACCGAACACCTGATTGACCCCGTGATGGAGAACATCGTTCGCCACCACCCCGGCGAACAGCGCGCTGAGGATGATCAGCCCGATGATCGTGGCGCCGGCCATGGCGCCCCGATCCCGGCGCAGTCGCCGCCAGAAGCCCTCGCGGGGGCGCAGCGGAGCGGCGTCCGCAACCGCCCCCGGCCCCGTGGTCGCCTCGCCTACGGCCACCGGCCGGGGCTGTTCATCGGGGGTCTCCGGACCACACTACTTCGAGCCTAGAGCGATGTGTGCCAGCGAGGGATAGCCCTGTGCCTGGTCGAACTCGAAGGCCGTCACCTGGGGAGCGATCGTCGTCACCGTCACGTCCTTGAACAACGGGACCCAGGGAGCGATCGTTCCCGTCATCGTGCGATCGACGGCGGCGAAGCAGGAGAGGCGCGCGGGGCCGCTGCTCATGGCGTTGCAGGCATTGATCGGGGCATCGAGTGAGGGGACGCCCGTCACCGAACCCTTGATCCCGAGCGACTTCGCCTGCGAGGGCAGGAGTCCAAGGAGCGACCAGTTGAAGTTGCCCTGCGCCGCGATGCCCGAGCCCTCGAGAGCATCGAAGAGACCCATCGGATCCGGATAATCGGCCGACAGCGGCACGCCGGTGTTCGCCGGGATGTTCTTGGACACGTCGCCGAAGATCGCGTAGGGATTCCCGAACTCCCTGGTCACCACCTTGATCCCGATTTGGGCCAGCGATTGGATCAAGGCGGCCTGCATATTACTTCCCGGCTCGTAGTTGGGGATCGCGACGAGGATGCCGTTACACACGCTCGCGACGTCACACTTGCCGTCATGCTTGGGGTCGTACTTCGAGAGGCGCATCTGGGCCTCGGCCTGCGCGAGGCTCCCGGTGTTACCAGGGGTGGCGAATGGCGCGTAGTTCGCAAGTATGCCGTGCACGAGGACGTCGGGAAGGTCGTGCTGGGCAACCGGATGCTCGAGCGAACCGCCGGCGGCGAGAATCAGCTGCGCCTTGTTCATCACCCAGTTGACGGCACGACGCACGTGGACGTCGTCGAACGGTGGCTGGGTCATATTCATGGCGAAGATCCACGTGCGGTTGGCCGGGTTGGACTTGAGCCGGGTACGCAAGGTCGGACTCGTCTCATACTGCTCGACGATGTTGGCCGGCGGCGGGGTCATCGTCCAGTCGACGCTACCCGACTGGATCCGGTTATAGATGTCCTGCGCATTGGGATCGAGCGTCCACACGACCCCGTTGACGAGGTTCTGGCGAACCTCCGGATTGTCGGTCGCGGCGCTGTAGTTCGGGTTGCGCACGAGGACGAACTGAGAGCTCGGATTGGAACCGGCGATTGGCTTCATCGTCTTACAGCTCTTGATATCCAGGCTGCCGCTACCCTGGAGCATGTAGGGGCCCGAGGAGATGACGTAGCGCCCGTACTGACCCGAGCTGGTGAAGCACTTGGCTACCTCGACGGGGATGGGAGCCGTGGCCGGCAGCGTCAGGCGCGGGAGGAAGTCGCCGGTCGGGCTGGTGAGATGAAAGATGATCGTCTGGTCGTTCGGGGTGCTGATGCCCGAGATCGGCGTGGGCGGTCCCGGGTGCACCGAGAACCCCTTGATCACCGTGTAGTAGAACGCGTACTGAGCTGTCTGGTTGACGCTCGCCATCCGCTCGAAGGCGTAGGCGATGTCGTGGGAGGTGACCGGCCGGTTCACGGGCGGAGCGAAGCGCACCCCGCTCCTGAGGTGGAAGGTGTAAGTGAGGCCGTTATCGCTCACCGTGGGCAGCGAGGTCGCCAGGTCGGGCACGACCTCGGTGCCGGCGGCGCCGGGAATATGTCGGTAGGAGACGAGGGTCCTGAGCATGAGGCTGTAGAGCGCCCAAGGCTGGTAGTCGTACTCACAAGTGGGGTCAAAGCTGCAGGTCAGCGCGAAGCTCGTATCGGCGATCTGGACGGTGCCGCCTGGGTGGCCGATGGCGAGGCCACTGCTGCTCACGTTGAGCGAGGCGGTGCTCGAGGTGCTGCCACTGGTGCCGCTGCCCCCCTTGCTGCTGCTCCCACACGCCGAGATCACTACGGCAGACACGATCATCGCCAGGATGAGGCCAACGCGGCGAGCCGTCGGAGCGGGGCTAGCGAATCTCAGCATGACGAAGGCGTTCTCCTCGGTCCGGGGGGACGCCCCAAGTTAACGGTCCGCGCCGACGAAAGCCAGCCCGTCCAGTCGCCTGGTTCGCGCGCCTCTCTCCAGGATCGCGTCGTGTGTCATATATGACTTAGCGTGTGGCGTCATGCGTAACCTGATCGCCGGCATGGGGTGTGTGGCGATCATCGCTCGCTCACGAGATAGGCGCCGGCGACGGTTGCCACCGATACGGGCATCACCGGGGGTCGCGCGCGGGCCATGCGCCGGCTATCGGAGCGCGGGTCGAACCCCACGGCCTCGCTTACCGCTTCGGCGCACATCGCGCCCTGACACGCTCCCATCCCGCAGCGCAGCTCTGCCTTGGTGGCACGCGGATCGTCGAGCGGGAAGGGCAGTGCGGACGCCCGGCTGAGATCTCCGAGGGTCACGCCTTCGCACCGGCAGATCGTCGTCTCGGGGGTGGCGGCACCGAGGGCGGGGTGCGGTGGATAGGCGAGCTCGAGCGCCCGGCCGAAACGTCCATGGAGATCGCGCGCGGACAGCAGCCGGCGCTCTCGCGCGGTCTCGTCGGGACTCATGCGCCCGAGGAAGCGGGCCGCGGCGATGCCCGCGACCCGGCCCTCAGCAGCGGCGAGCGCAGCACCGCCGATCCCCGTTGCCTCCCCGGCCGCGAACACGCCCGCGCGGCTCGTCTGGAGCGTGAGGCCAACGCGTACTCCGGTCGGCGTGACCGCCGCTCCGAGCAGTCGCGCCAATTCGAGCCGAGGCACGAACCCGTGCCCGGCACAGACGACCTCGGCGGCGATCCGGCTGCCGTCGCTCAAGGTCAGGCCGGCGTCGTCGACGCTTCGTAGGCCTGCCCCGAAGCGCAGATCGACCCCGCGCAGCGCCCACCCGAAGCGCAGGGCCTCCAGCGCGCGGTCGTCGTGTCGCATGAGCGCCGGGAGCAGGCGGACGAGCTCGCGCCGCCCCTGGCGCTCGACGACGGCGCGGACGTCGGCGCCGGCGCCGCGCAGGTCCGCGGCGACGGCGAAGAGGAAGGGGCCCGACCCCGCGAGCACGATCGGCCCGGTTGGCACGACCCGCGCCACCTTGAGCAGTCGCTGCACGGCGCCCGGCGTCACGACCCCCGGCCGATCCCAGCCGGGGAAGGGCACCGCCCGCTCGATCGCCCCCGTCGCGACGATGATCGCCCCCGGACGCACGAGCTCGGACCTGCCGTCCGTCACGAGCGCGACGTCATCGCCGAACGCGCCCCAAGCGGGGGTGCGCAGTCGGACGTCGAGGAGTTCCGCGCGGGCGCCGGCGATGAGCGAAGCCGGCAGGCCTTCATCCCACCTCCCCCCGGGCGGCCGCGCGTAGTACTGACCGCCGGTGCTTTCACCGGCGTCGACGAGGAGGGTGGGGACGCCGGCCCGCGTCGCCTCACTGGCCGCCGCGAGCCCCGCGGGGCCGGCGCCGACGATGAGAAGCTCGACTTCAGTGGCCACCCGCGGGCTCCCGGGCGGGGCGCGTCTCCACCACCATGCCGGGGCGGGTGAGCTCGAGGCAGGCACGGCGTCCGTCCTCGCCGTCGATCCTCACCAGGCAGGCGAAGCACGCCCCCATGCCACACGAGAACGCCGTCCAGCCGCCGGCCGCGAGGAGCGTCGCCGACACCGTCTCTCCCGCGCGCGCGGCGATCTCGACGCCGTCGACGAGCACCTGGCAATCGGTGGGCACGAGTCGCCGGACCGCCGGGCGGGCGCCGGAGGCGCTGCTCATGCCGCCCACGCCATGCGCCGCAGCGGCGCGTAGCGGGCCAGGTCGACGCCGCAGTCCTCGCCGCTGATCGAGGCCGCGACCGCGCGCGCGACCATCGGCGCATTGAGGAAGCCGACGCCGCTGTCGCCGGCGGCGACGTAGAGGCCTTCCTGCGCTCCCACCGGTCCGATGAGGAAGCGGTGGTCGGGCGTCCACACCTCACAAGCCCCCCAGGCGCGCAGGAGCCGGGCGCCGGCGAGCGCGGGGAAGAGATCGACGAGTGTCCTCGCCGAGACGACGAGGAAGTCGTGGTCGACGCGATCGTCGAGGCGGCCGTCGGCGAGCCGCGGGTCGGCGGTCTCGGTCACCGTGTTGAACATCACCTGGCCGTGCCGGGTCTGGTGAACCTGGGTGTAGCCGGCCGAGATCCCCACCGAGATGCTCGCGATGACGGGGCCGATGAGCGGCTGGGCGGCCGAGGTGACGGCGCACTGCGCGCGCTTGGGGCGCAGCACTTCGCGTAGCCGCGGTTCGATCTCCGCGAGCAGCTCGCCCGTCCACGGCCCGCACGCGATCACCACGGCGTCGGCCTCGACGCGCTCGGCGGCGGTCACCAGCGTCCAGCGGCCGTGCTCGGGGAGCAACCGGTCGACGCGGGACCCGGTGCGGATCTCGGCCCCCGCCCGGACCGCCAGGTGGACGAGCGCCCGGCACGCGAGGAGCGCGTTGAGCTTCGCGTCGCCGGGGGCCCAGGCGGCGCCGGCCACGCGCGACCCCGCGAGCGCGGGGACGATCTCGCGCGCCCGCGCGGGACTGATGAGCTCGCTCGTGAGTCCGTGCTCGCCCTCTGACTCGACAATCGCCCGCGCCTGCGCGATCGCCTGCTCGGCCCGCTCGGGTGTGTCGCCCTCGATGAGCGAGAGCTGGCCGCAGACCTCGTGCTCGACGTCGATCCCGAGCTCGCGCCGGGACTGCGCGGCCAGCGCAGCCCAGCGGTCGGTCGACTCGATGGCGAAGGGAAGGTCGTCGGGATCGCCGGGGTGGTGACGCGTCAGCGCGGCGAGGCTACCGCCGGTGACCCCGGCGGCGATCGAGTCGGCCTCGAGGAGGAGCACGTCGGCTCCGCCGCGCGCAAGCTCGAGCGCGGTCGCCGCGCCCACCACTCCCCCACCCACGACCGCTATCCGGTCAGGCACACGCTCGCTCCCACGGGCCGGCGTCGCAATACAGCGGGACCTCGGACCGGGGGTCGCCGGCCGCTCGGGCGGCGTGGCGGGCCCGCTCGATGTCCTCCGGGCGCGGGCGCCCGAGCTCGTGCTGGGGATCGAAGAGCTCCACCAGCCGTCCGATCTGGGCGGCTTGTGCCCCCGGGTCGAGGCTCGGGACGGCGCGGCACACCTCGGCGACCGCCGCGGCGGGGTCCTCGAGGACCCGGCGCCATCCCAAGATCGCGCCGCGCACGAAGCGATCGACGCCGTCCGGATCCGCCGCGAGTCGGTCGCGGCGGACGGCGATGCCGTCCTTGGCGACGTCGACCTTCCACAGCGCGGGGTCGTGGGCGACTACCCGATCGGGATCACCGGCCGCCGCGACGATCGCGGGCAGCTCGTTATAGGTGGTCGACTGCACGTAGTCGACCTCACCCTCGAGCAGCGCCTGCGCTTCGTCGCCGAAGACGGGGACGAACTCGACCTCGGCCAGGTCGACGCCCGCGAGGGCGAGCATCGCCCGGAGCTCCACGTCCTCTCCGCCCCACACGCCGATACGCAGGCCGGGGCTGGGGCCGAGCGT
>DATCEM010000218.1:0-2949 GCA_036510175.1 Solirubrobacteraceae bacterium
AGGCGCCAGCGGCGCGTCGCGAGGTGCTCGGCCAGCCGGCGCTCGGCGTCGATCACCCGGCCCTGGGAAAGCTCGAGCTGGCGCTCGAGCTCGCCCGCACTCACGAGCTCGGCCTCCAGGCGCTCCCGCTCAGCGCGAAAATGGCTGGCCTCGCGCACCGCGGTCGCTGCGCGCGTGCGCGCCTGCCATTCGAGCCGCACGAGACGGGCCAGCTCATGCGCGAGGGCCCAGCCGTCAGGCACAGCCGCCGCGGCGCAGTCGCCGTCGGAGCCGATTCGCTGAGCCAGCTCGAGGAGCTCGGTGACGTGGGCGCGCGCGCCGTGGTGGGCGCACGCCAGGTCTCGATTCGCCTCGCCCATCTCCGGACTCCAGGCCCGAAGCTCGGCCGCCAGCGTCTCGCCATCCAGCGCCTTGCCCGTGGCCATCCCCGCGAAGCCGTCCGCCTCCATGCGCGGGTAGGACTCAGGCGTCACCCAGCCGTCGGCTCCCACCTGGCCGTAGACGTAGACCGCTCGCCCGGCGGCCATCGCCTCGAGCGCCGTGCGACCCAGGCCGATGACGATGTCGGCCTCGGCCAAGGCACGCTCGGGCGTGCTCGTCATCCGTGACTTCGCGCCGATCGAATCGAGTTCGAGCCCGCACGCGCGGCATGCCCGTTCGATCAGCTGCACCCGAGCGCCGTCGAGGTAATTGCTCGACACGAGCACCCGGCGAGCCCGCGCGCGCGGCGCCCCGAGGTCTAGGAAGCGGCCGAGGTCGATCGGCTGACGGAGCCTCGCAACCGGCGGATGGCGGGCCTGAGACTTCACCCATCGGCCAACGCGATCGTTCATCACCACCACGGCCCCGCCCGCTTGCCGAAGCTGGGGTGCGTACTGGAGCGCATAGTCCACCGAGTGGGCGATGAACATCCGGACCGGGCAGCCAACGAGCTCCATGAGCTCGTAACAGGTCGCCGCGTCGCTGCACAGCAGCACGTCGCAGTCGGCGGGCAGCTCGCCCCGCCCGATGATCCGCAGGCCCTGCTCGCGAGCCTGGTCGGCGATCGGTCCCGGATTCGGTGTATATACGGAGGCCTCGTGGCCGCGCCGCTCAAGCTCCCGGGCGACGGTGAGGATGTACGTCTCGGTGCCCGCGAACCCGGCGAAGCTCTCGTAGCTCAGCAGCGCCCGCATGCCCGCATTCCCTGGTCGGGCGCAGGCGTCTGGGGAAGGTCCGCGAGGCCCGTCGTGGGCTCAGGACACCTCGGCCGGCTCGTCCTTGCCGGCGAGCCGATCGCGGCCACGCTGGACGGCGGCGATGAACTTCGAAAGGTTGACCTCGAGCGTGTTGAGGATCTCGTCTGCGTAATCCTCGGCGCCGAGACGGATCTCGCGCTCGCGCCCGCGAGCGTCCTCGATGATGTCCTCGGCGGCGCGCTCGGCCTGCTTGGTGATCTCCTCCTCGGAGACGAGGCGCTCCTGGCGCTCACGTGCCTCCTTGACGATCCGCTCAGCCTCGCGCTTGGCTTCGGCGAGCATCTCCTGACGCTCCTTGACGATCCACCGCGCCTGCTTGATCTCCTCGGGAATCGTCGCCCGCATCTGGTCGAGGATGTCGTAGATCTCCTCCTTGTCGACGCGCACCTGATCGGTGAGCGGCACCTGCTTGGCGTTGTGGACGAGATCGTCGAGCTTGTCGATGAGAACCAGGACGTCCATTACGAACCTCTGTTTCGTCGGCGGCCGGGCCGTTCCTGCAACCGGAACGCGGCCGTCGCTGGGATGAATTCGCTGATCCTGCCGCCTGTGCGGCGAGATCCTCGACCTCCGCAAACTGTACTTGCCCGACCCCCCCGCGTTCCACTTTGCCCAGGATTTTTGTCAATGGAATCGGCGCGGAGGCCGATCGCCCGCTAGCGCCCGAGCTCTTCCAGTAGCCGCCCGGCTACCTCCTCGGGAACGAGCCCGTCGATCTTTCCGCCGAAGGTGGCGAGCTCCTTGACCCCGCTCGACCTGAGGAAGCTGTGGTTGGGCGAGGCCATCAGGTAGACGGATTCGATGTCGGGCGCCTGCATCCGGTTGAGCTGGTCCATCTCGAACTCGTACTCGAAGTCGGAGATCGCGCGCAGGCCCTTGACGATCGCCATGGCACCCTGGTCGTGGGCGAACTCGACGACGAGCGTCGCGAAGGTCTTGACCTTGACATTCCCCAGGTGCCGGGTCGCGTTCTCGACGAAGCGCACGCGCTCCTCGGCCGAGAACAGGGGCGTGACCTTGCGCACCGGCAGGTTGACCACGCCGACGACGACCTCGTCGAACATCAGCGAGGCGCGCCCGATTACGTCCAGGTGACCGTTGGTCACCGGGTCATACGAGCCCGGGCATACGGCGATTCGGTTATCGGGGGCCATGGATGAGGATCAGGGTGTCGCCGTAACGGCGCTCGTCGAGCAGCGGAAGTTCGAGCCTGAGCGGCGCGCGTCGATCGCTCTCGGCCACGACGCGGGCGCCCGGTGCGAGCATCGGGGCCAGTGCCACCGAGAGCTTGACGCCGAGCTCGCTCGTGTGTCGGTATGGGGGGTCGAGGAACACGAGATCGTATTGAGGTGCGCTACGAGATGCCGCGCGGAGGAAGGCGGCCGCGTCGGCCCGCCGCACTTGCGCCTCGAGACCAAGGGTGTCGAGATTGCCGCGGATGGCGGCGATCGCCGCCGGCGAGGAGTCGACTAGCGTCGCCGCAGCGGCGCCGCGCGACAGCGCTTCGATGGCGAGCGCGCCCGATCCCGCGTAGAGGTCGAGCACCTCCGCCCCGGAGAGATCTCCGAGAATGGAGAACACCGCCTCGCGCACCCGATCGCTCGTCGGCCTCGTGGCGCGGCCTCGCGGAGCGGCGAGCACGCGGCCGCCGTGAGCGCCGGCGATCACCCTCATGCCGGGATCGGCGTCCGGGCCTGGACGCCGTGCGAGG
>DATCEM010000219.1:0-4121 GCA_036510175.1 Solirubrobacteraceae bacterium
AGCGCGGCGTTCGAATTGCTCGCCATGCTCGAGCCCCGGAGCACGATCGCGTTGCCCGACTTCAGGCACAGCGCCGCGGCGTCAATCGTGACGTTGGGCCGGGCCTCGTAGACCACGGCGATCACCCCGAGCGGGACGCGCACCTTGCGCACGTCGAGCCCGTTGGCGAAGCGCGAGCCGGAGATCACCTCGCCGACGGGATCCTCGAGCGCCGCGATATCGCGAACCTGGGAGGCGATCGTCGCCACCCGGCCCTCGTCGAGCGCGAGCCGGTCGAGCAGGTGGGGCGCCACCCCGGCCGCCTCGGCGGCCTCGAGATCGCGCGCGTTGGCCTCGAGGATGTCGCCCGCGTGGGAGATCAGCGCGGCGGCGATCGCCTCCAGGGCGGCGTTCTTCGTGCCCGAGTCGAGCGTGGCGAGCACGCGCGAGGCCCGCTTGGCGGCGGCGCACGTGTCGGTGACCGAAAGTGCGGTAGTGGCCATCGTCACACTCATTCAAGCACGAAGTAATCGCGGTGTACCGCTTCGGCGCTGGCCCGCGGAAGGAGCTCGCGCACGGCCGCGGACTTCAGGCCGAGGACCTTGCGCAGCTCTGCGGCCGAGTAATTGCAGATGCCCTTGCCCACGGTCTTGCCGTCGTGCGCGACGTCGACGGCGTCGCCGGCGTCGAAATCGCCGTTCACGTCCACCACCCCTACCGGGAGCAGGCTCGTCCCGCCCTCGCGCAGCGCGCGCGCCGCGCCCGCGTCCACGAGCACGCGCCCGCGGGCGGGCTTGGCGTACTTGAGCCACAGCTTGAAGCTCGAGTAGCGCCCCTCCCGGGCGGCGAAGCGCGTGCCCACCGGCTCACCGGCGGCGACCGCGGGAATCGTCCCTGCCGCCAGCCCGCTGGCGATGACGGTGGGGATCCCCGCGGCGGTCGCCATCTCCGCCGCGACGACTTTCGAGCGCATCCCGCCCGAGCCCAGCGGCGAGGTGTTGTGTCCGATCTCGAGCCCTTCGAGCACGTCGAAGTCGTCGACCGAGGCCACGAGCTCGGCCTCGGGATGGGCGCGCGGGTCGGCGGTGTGGACCCCCGCCGCGTCGGTGAGCATGAGCAGGAGGTCGGCTCCGAGGAGGATCGCCACCTGGGCGGCGAGGAAATCGTTATTCCCGAAGGAGATCTCGTCTGTCGTGGTCGTGTCGTTCTCGTTGATCACCGGCACCACGCGCCACTCCAGGAGCTTGCGCAGCGTCCCCCGCGCGTTCAGGTAGTGCGTGCGGGCGCTCATGTCGAAGAATGTGAGCAGGACCTGCGCCGTCGGGACCCCGCGTTCCTGCAGGAGCTCGTCGTAGACCTGATAGAGCTTGCCCTGGCCGACCGCGCTCGCCGCCTGGAGCTCGTTCATCGCCCGCGGCCGGAGCGCCAGCGACATCACCCCCATCCCCCGCGCGATCGCGCCGCTGGTCACGATCACCACCTCGCGCCCCGCGTCGTGCAGCGCCGCCACCTCGTCGCACACCCGCGCGAGGACGTCCGCGCGCACCTCGCCGCGCTCGTCGGCGACGATGCTCGACCCCAGCTTGACCACCAGGCAGCTCATCGCGCGACAGCTTAGGGAGCCCAGCCGGCGGAGTCGGACGGCACCGGCTGCGCGAACGCGCCTACGCGCAGCGGGAATAGATCCGCGTGAAGCTGATCTTCTCCCGGTGGCCGCCGACCTTGATGCGCTCGAGGAAGCCGACGCGCAGGCGGCGACCGCGGCGGCGGCCGAGGTCGATGCTCACCCTCGTCCGGCGTCCACGGGCCCGGTGGGTCACGGCCTTCGCGTGGCCCACCTTGACCGAGACCGAGACGAAGCTCTCGCGGAGCGCGAGCTCGAGCGCGGCGTGCGTGCGGGCGGAGGCGACGCAGCCCTTGACTCGCGTCACCTGGCCGCTGCACCACGGATTGGCGGGAACGCCGGCGCACACGCCGGGCATCGGCGGAAGGTTGGCCGGCAGCGGGTGCATGACCACCGCTGAGGCGCGAGGGTAGCTGTCGGTGGGCAGACAGGGCACGGGGGCGCCGGCGATGAGGGCGATCTCCGAGTCGCAGGCGCTCTCAGCGAGGAAGAGGGCGTTGAGGTTCGGGAGCACGATGGCACCGTCGCACGTGGGGTAATCGGCTTCCAGGACCGCGGCATCGGGCGAAAGGCTTCCGCCACCGGCCACCGTGTTGCCGCTGTAGCAGTTGGTCGGCTCGCCGCCGTTGAGATTGAACTGATCGAAGTCCCCATTCGTGGCATTCCCGAAGAAGCCGTCGTTCGAGTAGGTGTTGTCGATGATCGCGTCGCCCGATTCGTCGTACAGGCAGCTGCCGGGTCCGAGAATCAAATTATTCGGCTGCCCCCCGGTGCACGGTCCACCGCTGTCGGGATAGGGCACGAGGATGTCGCCCCAGGCACCGTTGTTGGCGAAAGTGTTGTCCATGA
Source organism: Solirubrobacteraceae bacterium (assembly GCA_036510175.1). Taxonomy (GTDB): domain Bacteria; phylum Actinomycetota; class Thermoleophilia; order Solirubrobacterales; family Solirubrobacteraceae; genus Palsa-465. The sequence goes on from DATCEM010000219.1 coordinate 2,453, forward strand.
CCGTGTCGTTGCGACCGCCCGAGATCGACATCCCGGTGCCCACGGGTCCGGCCGCCGCCTCACCGGCTGTGGGCACGTTCGGGTTGTTGTTGTCGTGCACGTCGTTGCCCATGAACACCCAGCACGAGTGGGTGTGGGTGATCGGGCTGATCCCGTCGCTCGGGCAGGCGCCGTTCTGCGGGGGCGGGTTATCCCCGTTCTGGCTGTTGGTGTCGAAGCCATCCTCGTTGTTGTCGAACTGGGAGTTCTCGACGACGAGGCTGCCGCCCGAGTTCGAGCCCGAGTAGCCGAGCGCGTTGTCCTCCGCCCACGCGTGATTGACGGTCTGGTCGCAGATCTGCTGGCACGCGCCGATGTAGTAGCCGGAGTCGTTGAAGTTGCTGGCGTAGGTCTGATCCCACGTGCCTCCGCTCCAGTCACTGGAGAAGATCCCGTACTGCGCCGCCGTCGCCTCGGCCTGTAGCGGCGGGAGCGCGCTGTTATAGAACGTGCTCGTCGCCGTCAGATAGGAACCGTAGAAGCCCCACCCGCCCACCGCGGCGCTGTCGTAGCCGCCGTTCCACCAGAACTCGTTGCCGCCGATGTCGACGCTGCCCGTGCCGCCTTCGTTGCCGCTGTTGCCACCGGGCCCGGCGAGGAAGTTGCAGGCGGTCATGTTCTCGACCGAGACGTCATCGGCCTTCCACACCATCACGCCATTGAGGCCGCCGGCGCCGCCCGGGGTCGCCGGACCATAGTTCTGGTCTGCCGGAGCGTTGCTGCACTGCGGCGAGCCGGGCTTGGTGCCGTCGACGACAACGGTGCTGCGATTCATCCCCCGCAGCGTCAGGTCCGGAGTGGTGATGAGGACCGCGGCGGGATAGCTCTCGCCGGACCCGCTGACCGTTTGGATCGACGTGGTCTTGTAGTCGCCCGGCGCCACGAGAATCCAGTCATAGGGAGAGGCTGCGTCGACGGCGGCCTGGATCGTCGCGTACTGGCCGGGGGCGCCCTTGTAGGTCCCGACCCGGAGGACCTGGGCCGCGGCGCCGGAAGCGCAGATCGGGCAGGCGATCAGGGCGATCGCGGCGACCGCGCTACGACGCATCCGTGGGCTCATCAGTCTCACTCTCCGCCGACGCGATCCTACACCGGCGCGCGGCGATGGCGACTACGCGCCGGGGTGCAGATCGAACTCCACCCCGCCGATCTCGACGTCGTCGCCGGCTTCGAATCCCTGCGCCTCGAGCGCGCGGATCACCCCGATCCCGCGCAGCCGCCGCTCAAGGTGGGCGAGAGCCTCCTCGTTGTCGAGGTCGTAGCGGGCGAGCAGGCGCTCGACGCCGGGTCCCGTGACGCGGAAGCGGCGGCCCTCGTCGTCGGTTCGCTCGACGAGGAAGTTCCTGCCCGTGGCGGGGCGAAAGAGCTGATGCTCGGCCAGCTCGTCGAGTGCGGGCGGCGCCTGCGCGGCGGCGGGCGTGACGGGGACCCGGCGCAGGAGCATGCGAGCCGTGTCCTCGAGACCGGCCCCGGTAACCGAGGAGGTGACGAGCACGGGGACCTCCGGCCCCACCCGCTCGCGCCACTGCGCCGACGCCGCCTCGGCGGCGTCGGGGCCGATCAGGTCGGACTTCGACAGCGCGAGCACACGCGGGAGCGCGGCCAGACGCGGGTCGTGGAGGGCTAGCTC
>DATCEM010000220.1:0-3488 GCA_036510175.1 Solirubrobacteraceae bacterium
GCCGGCCAGACGATCGACGACGTCCGGGGCGCCTCGCTGATCGTCGCCGTGCGCCGTCCCGACGGGCGGCTCGAGACGCAGCCCCCGCTCACGACCGTGCTCGAGCCCGGAGATAAGCTCCTCGCCCTCGGCACCCCGGACGCCATCGAGCGCCTCGAGGTCATCTTCCAGCCCGCGGGCGCGCAGGCGACGTGAGCGCCGCCGACCCCCTTGGAGAGCTCCGCGTCGCGGTGCACGACGCGGCTGCCGCCGTGAGCGGAACCGCGCACGGCCTGCCGGTACCGCCAACCCTCGAAGCGCCCAGGCGCGCCGGGCTCGGTGACTATTCGACCAACGCGGGGATGCTCCTCGCTCCGGCGCTTGGCGTGCCGCCGCGCGAGATCGCCGAGCGGGTCGGCAGCGAGCTGGCGAAGGACCTCGGATCGGCGCTCGAGCGCACCGAGGTCGCCGGGCCGGGATTCCTCAATCTCTTTCTCTCCGAGCGCTGGCACCGCCGCGCGGTCGCCACCATGCTCGCGGCCGGCGAGCGGTTCGGAGGGGGCGGCGTCGAGGTTCCCGAGCGCATCCTCGTCGAGTTCGTCTCCGCCAACCCGACGGGCCCGCTCGTCGCCGCCAGCGGTCGTCACGCCGCCTACGGGGACGCGCTCGCGCGGATCCTCGCCTTCCACGGCCATGCCGTCCAGCGTGAGTACTACTTCAACGACGCCGGGTCACAGATTCGTCTGCTGGGCGAGTCCGTCCGCGCCCGGGCCATCGGCGCGCCGGTGCCCGGCGGAGGCTACGAGGGAGACTACGTCGCCGTGCTCGCGGACGAGATCCCCGGGGCCGCCGATGCCGACCCGGCCGACGTGGCCGCCCGGGCCGTGGAGCTGCTGTTCGCGCAAATCAAGGCCACCCTCGACCGTTACGGCGTCCACTTCGACAGCTTCTTCAGCGAGCGGATCCTCCACGAGGGGTCGCCCAGCGCGGTGGAGCGCGCCCTCGACGCGCTGATCGAGGGAGGCCACGCATATCGGACGGAGGGTGCGCTATGGCTGCGCACGACTACGTTCGGGGACGACAAGGACCGCGTGCTGAAGCGTTCGAACGGCGAGCCGACGTACCTGGCGGCCGACGTTGCCTACCTGCTCAACAAACGCGACCGGGGGTTCGAGCGCCAGGTCAATCCGATGGGGGCCGACCATCACGGGTACGCCGTCCGCCTGAAGGCCGCCTTCTCCGCCCTGGGGGGCGATCCCGACGAGATCGAGGTGCCGCTGCTCCAGTTCGTCCATCTCGTCGAAGGCGTGCAGAAGTCCGCGATGTCCAAGCGCCGGGGTGAATTCGTCACGCTCGACGAGCTCCTCGACGAGATCGGCGTGGACGCGGCTCGCTTCTTCATGCTCCAGCGCTCGCACGACCGCACGGTCGATCTCGATCTCGATCTCGCGCGCCGGGAGACATCCGAGAATCCCGTCTACTACGTCCAGTACGCGCACGCGCGGATCGCCTCGATGCTCCAGCGGGCCGGCTCCGAACGCGTAGCGGCCGCGCTCGCCGCGGCGGACGAATGGGAGTCGGGCGAGCTCGAGGACGCCGAGCGCAAGCTCATCAGGCAGCTCGTCGCCTTCCCCGAGGAGATCGCCGAGGCGGCGCAGCGACGCGCGCCGCACCGCATCGCCACCTACGCGCTCGAGCTCGCGCAGGTCTTCACCGCGTTCTATCGGGACTGCCGCGTGGTGGGAGCCACGCCGGTCGATGTCGAATCGTTCCGCATCGCCCTGTCGGTGGTCGCAAAGCAGACGATCGCCGCCGCGCTCGGGCTGCTCGGGGTGAGCGCGCCGGAAATGATGTGAGGCGACGGCCTCAGCCGTCGTAGCGCGCCAGTTCCTCCTCCAGGCGCGCGGCATCCGCGACGGCCAGCGCCGGTGCCGGTGGGGCCGCCGCCTCCACGGCCGCGGCGGCGCGCGCTCGGCGTCGCCACCGGGGAATGAGCACGGCGAGCGAGGCGATCCCCGCGAGTAGGAGCACGGGGGGGAGGACGTAGAAGAAGACGTTGAATCCCCTTGCCCTGGGCACGCCGAGCACCGTCGGTCCGTACTGCCCGACGAGGGCGTTCTCGATCTGCGCCTTGGTCTCTCCCTTGGCGATCAGCCCGCTGATGTACGAGCGCTCGGCCAGGGCCTGGGGCGACTGAGCGACGTTGAGCGGCTCCTTGCAGGTCACGCACATCACGTACGGCTCGACCTCGGTCAGGGAGACGCGCTGCTTGGGCGCTGCCGCGACCGGGGCGACGATGGTCAGCGCCATGATCGTCAGTAACAGCGAGATTGCAGCCGGACGACGCGCCGCGCGCTTCGAGCGCCGCGAGCGCCGCGAGGCTCGCGTCGAGCAGGTCATGAGCGCTGCGCCAGCAGTGGCGCCAGCGTGCTTTCGAGCCAGCTTCGGCTGATCTGGTAGCGGCGGATCGCTGCGACTCGGCCCTGACGGTTGATGATGTACGTCTCGGGGACCCCGGCCGTCCCGAAGGCCCGGGTGAAGTTACCGTCGACGTCGTGCAGCACCGGGTAGGTGATGCCGTGCGCCTTGACGAACTGCTCCGAGTCCGGGGCGGCGTCGAGGTAGGTGACGCCGAGAATCGTGGCATCGTGCGGAGCGATCTGCTTCTCCTCCTGCTCGAGCACCGGCGCCTCGACGGCACAGGGCACGCACCACGACGCGAACACGTTAACGACGACCACCTGGCCGCGCAGCTCCGCGAGATCCTCGGTCCCGCTGCGCCCGAGCACCGGCAGCGCCAGGTTCGCGTCCGGGGCGACCGGCTCGATCCCCTTCGCGAGCTGCGCGTCGAGCGAGGTGTTCGTCGTATTGCGCGCGACGCCGAACACCAGCAGAGCGAGCACCGCCCCTGCTAGCAGCACGGCAAGTCCCGGGATGGCAACGCGGCGCATTCGACCCCGAAGAGTAATGGGCGCGGCCCGCCCACCGTGCCGATCGAGTCCACCGGCCGAGTTGCTCCGACGGGCCGCGCGGCGCGCCGATCTCGCGCGCTCAGCCCCAGGCGCCCCGCCGTCGCCCAGCGGGCAGACCTGCGCCTACAATGGCGCCTGCGCGGACGTAGCTCAGTTGGTAGAGCGTCGGCTTCCCAAGCCGAAGGTCGCGAGTTCGAGCCTCGTCGTCCGCTCTGCTGATCCCGGTGGGTACTCTCTCCATATGACTTTCACGCGCGTCACTGTTCGCGCTGACCAGATGGACGGCGTCCCGTGCATCCGCGGCCTGCGGATCCCGGTCGCGACGGTCGTCGGGATGATCGCTGAAGGTAGACGGCCGACGAGATCCTCGACGCCTACCCGGACCTCGAGCTCGCCGATGTGCAGGAAGCGATCCATTACGCCGCCCAGGCTGTCCGCGAGCGCGAGCTACCGCTCGCCGGGTGAAGTTCCTGATAGACCAGGCGCTCTCCCCGGCAGTCGCGATCGAGCTCAACCGCGCCGGTCATGACGCGGTCC
>DATCEM010000221.1:0-8551 GCA_036510175.1 Solirubrobacteraceae bacterium
AAGGGCGCCACCAAGGCATCCTCGAGCCACGTAGTCACCACCGGCGGCGTGATCTCCACCGTCTCGCCGACCGCAGCCGGGGGCACGCCGGGTACGACCCCGGTGCCCGTGCTCATGTATCACGTGATCGCCGCCCCGCCGCCCGGAGCGCCGTACCCCGGCCTCTACGTCCCCCCGGCCGAGTTCGCGGCGCAGATGCAGGCGCTGAAGCGCGCCGGGTGGCACGCGGTGACCCTCGACCAGCTTCGGGCCTACTGGTCGCGCGGCGTGCCGCTCGGCCCGGGGAAGCCGATCGTCCTCACCTTCGACAACGGCTACCACTCCCAGTACGCCGAGGCCTTCCCCATCCTCCAGAAGCTGGGCTGGGTCGCCGATGAGAACATGCAGCTCACCGGCCTGCCACCGTCGCAGGGCGGCCTCACCGATCAGCAGATCCGCGCTCTCGTCGCCGCCGGCTGGGAGCTCGACACGCAGGGGATCAGCCACGCCGCTCTCATCACCCTCGACCCCTCCGAGCTCCACGACCAGATCGCGGTGGCCCGCAGGACGATCCAGCGCCGCTTCCACGTGCCGGTCAACTGGTTCTGCTACCCCTCGGGCCAGTACAACGCATCGGTTATCGCCGCCGTGCGCGAGGCCGGCTACGTCGGTTCGACCACGGTGGTGCCGGGCTGGGCCCATCCGACCGATGACCCCTACATGCTCCACCGGCTCCGCGTGCTCGGCGGCACCACCCCGTCGGGCCTGCTCGCGCAGATCGCCGGAGCGCAGGACGACCCGCCCGCTCCTGCGTCCTACACGGCCTGAGCCGGCTGGGCGCCGTGCCCCTCCCGGAGATCGCCGCCACCCGCTACGTCTCGCCGCTGCGCGAGGGCGGATCGCTGCCCGGGCTGCTCGAGACCGATGACGATGGGATCTATGTCGTGAAATGGACCGCCGCGGGCCAGGGCCCGCTGGCCCTGGTGGCCGAGGTCATCGGCATCGAGCTCGCGCGCGCCCTGCGCTTCCACGTCCCCGAGCTCGCGCTCGTCGAGGTCGACGAGCGGCTGGCCGAGGCGGAGCCCGATCCCGAGATCCAGGACCTGCTCCGAGCGAGCGCCGGCCTGAACCTCGGCATCGACTTCCTCCCCGGAGCCGTGCCCTTCGAGCCACCCGCACGGCCGTCCCCGGCCGCGGACGTCGTCTGGCTCGACGGCTGGCTGCTCAACGTCGATCGGACGGCGCGCAATCCCAACCTGCTGAGCTGGCACCGCGCGATGTGGCTGATCGACTTCGGCGCCGCCCTCTACCCCCAACACGCGACCGAGGACCTCATGGCGGCGGCGCTGCGTCCCTTTCCCGCGCTCCGCGAGCACGTGCTCGCCGACACCGCCGAGGCGCTCGGGGCCGCCCACGAGCGACTCGCGGCCCCGGCGCTCACGGCGATCGATCAAGTGCTCGCCCTGGTTCCCGAGCGCTGGCTCATCCGCCACCCCCGCGAGGCGTACGCCGATTTTCTCCGCGCCCGGCTGCGCGCGGCCCCCTGGCTCGGAGAGGCGCTGCGATGAGCGAGGCCTACCAGTACGCGCTCTGGCGGGTAATCCCCGACCTCGAGCGCGGCGAGTGCCTGAACGTCGGGGTCGTCCTCTACAGCGCCCGTCTGCGCTTCCTCGGGGCCAGCGTGGGAATCGCCGAATCCCGTATCCGCGAGCTCGCCCCCGAGGTCGACGTCCCCGCATTGAGCTCGGCCCTGCACCATCGCGCGCTCGTCGCCGCCGGGGACCCGGCGGCCGGAGCGGTGGCGGCGCTGCCGGCCAGCGAGCGCTTCGGTCTCCTGGTGGCGCCCGCGAGCACGGTGATTCAGCCCGGTCCCGTGCACACCGGGCTCTCCGACGACGCGGCGGCGACCCTCGAGCAGCTCTTCACGAGGCTCGTGCTCGCGCCGCCGCCCCGTCCCTAGCGCGCCCGTCCCCGCTTGCGCCTTCGGCGTTCCGGGGTGGAACTCCTAGCGCGCCCGTCCCCGCTTGCGCCTTCGGCGTTCCGCCGGGCTCGGCTTGCGCGGCTTGGGCCTGGGCTTGGTGGCGGTGCGTGGGCCGTCCCCCGCCGTCGCCGCGGCGACGCGTCCGCGGGTCGGCGCGCGCCGTCGCGCATCGCGCCAGATGAAGAACGAGATCCCGACGAGGAGCAGTACCGCGCCCGCCGCGACGGCGATCGCGTCGGTACCGCTGAAGCCGCCTCCCGAGGACGACGCCGTCGTGGCCACCGGCGACACGGTGGGCGTGCTCGTGGTCGGGGTGGGCAGCGCGGGTATCCCGGGACTGAGCGGACTCGCCGAGGACTGGGCCAGGGCCGCGGCCGGCGCGAGCGCGAGGACCGTCACCGCGACCGCAAGCAGGGCAGCGAGGCGACGCGCCATCAGGGCCTCACCTATCGCTCGCTGGCGAGCGGTTGCTCCATCGCCGGCGTCTCGGGCGCCTCGCGATAGGGCTGCTCGTCCGCGACGTCCTCCTCGTGGTACACGCTCTCGGCGTTGACCGCCCAGATGTCGTGGTTCGTCCCGAGGAGGATGTTGTCAACCGCGCGCATGGCGGTGAGCATCGAATGGTCGGAGTTGTTGTAGCGATGCAGGCCGTTGCGTCCGACCTGGGTCAGGTTCTCGATCCCCTCGAGCCAGCCGCGGATCGTCGCCACGCGCTCGGGGTACTCGACGTCGTACATCGGATAGGCCTTGTGGACGCGGACGGCGAACCCGAACTTGACATCCTGGGCCCGCGCGAGCCCGAGTTGCTCGATCTCCCGCGACGCCATGGCCACGAGATCGTCGTCGGACATGCTCCAGATCTCGTCGCCCTCGAAGCAGAAGTACTCCATGCCCAGCGAGGTGTCGGTGTCGTTGGGGACCATCCACGGGCTCCACGAGCGGAAGTTCTGGATCCGCAGGACATTGACCCCGGGCTGGTGGATGTAGATCCAGTTGTCGGGGAAGAGCTCGGGCTGATCGATGACCAGCGCCACGGTGAGGAAGTCGCGGTAGCGCAGCCCGCGCGCGGCATCGCGCACCTCGACTGGCGCCTCGGGCTCGGTGATCCCCACCGTGGTGCGCAGGGGCAGTGAGGAGATGACGTGCGAGGGGGTCAGCGTCTCCCCTCCGGCCACGAGCTCGACGATGCGCCCGCCTTCTCTGCGCAGGCGGGTGACCGGCGCGTTCAGCCGCACCTCGCCGCCGTGGACGCGGATGTCCTCGGTCATCTGCTCCCACATCTGGCCGGGGCCGTAGCGGGGGTAATTGAATTCCGAGATCAGCGACTTGATCTTGTTGCCCTTATTACCGAAGAAGGCGGACTTGGCGGCCGCAAAGAAGGACAGGCCCTTGATCCGCTGGGCGGCGAACTCGGAGCGGATCTCGGTGCACGGCACACCCCACAGCTTCTCCGAGTAGGTCTTGAAGAAGTGCTGGTAGAGCCGCTTGCCGAAGCGATTGGAGACCCAGGCCTCGAACGTGTCCTCCGGGCCCTTGGGCTTGACCGCCGCCCATAGGTAGGAAAGCAGGCAGCGCGTGAGCTCGACCGGGCCGAGCTTGCGCATTACGTCCATCCCGTCGAGGGGATACTCGAGGAACTTGTTGTTCCAGTAGATCCGTGACTGCCGGGGGCGCTTGAGGAACTCCTCCTTCATGATCTCGTGCCAGAGGTCGTCGACCTCCTTGACCTTGGTGAAGAAGCGGTGGCCGCCGAGATCGAAGCGGTAGCCGTCGCGCACCTCGGTGCGCGCGATGCCGCCGACCTGGTCGGTCGATTCGAGCACGATCACGGGGTGGCCCTGCTTGGCCAGCAGGTATCCCGCGGTCAGGCCGGCCGGACCGCCGCCGAGCACGACGACGGGGCGCTCGCGGGTGATCCCGGCGACGGGGGCGCGGGCCGGCGTGGCTTCGCTCTCGGCTCCGTTCTCGGCTTCGTTCTCGGGGGAATTGGGTTGTTCGTCAGTCATGTCTTAGGAGACCTTCTTGTAGAGCACGGCGCTGTCGCCGAGGACTGTTGCGCCTGGATAGGCATGGGGAGCCCAGGCGACCGGTTGGAGCTGCTTGTCTTCGGCGAAGAGCTCGCCCCATTGCGCCGAGCGCCGGCGCACGAGCGAGGTCCACGGAGCCTTCCAATTGTCTGCGCCTTCGGTGAGCGGGCGCACGAAGAGGATCTGGTGGCCCACCGGCACGCTGGAGATCAACCTGTCGAACGTCGCGGTGGGATTGGCCTTCTGCAGGCGCGAGAGTGCGTTTACCCAGTTCATGTAGCGCGGGTCCGGCACCGGGCCGATCGTGCTCGCCCATCGCAGGCCCCCGGGCATGTAGTACCAGGTGACGGCGATCTGGTCGGGCTGGCCGCTGATCACGAGATCGCCGGGATGGAGCAACGGCGCCATCTCGCCGCCGACGTCGCGCAGATCGCTCTTGTACTTGGGGACGTAAGACGCCGGATTGACGAGGAAGAGCACCGATAGGGCGACGGCGAGCGGGCCGGCAACCCCCGCTCTCGCCATCCCCAGAGCGGCGAGGAGGAGCATCGGGCCGAGGATCGGCGCGAAGTACCGGGAGACCCACGCCGGGGTGACCTGGGAGGCCACCCACGCCAGGGCGAGCGTCCCCACCGCCATGATGAGCATGGTGAACATCGCCGTCGCCTCGGGCGTGCGGCGGTACTTGCGGGTGAACAGCGCGGCCAGGCCGATGCCCGCGCCGAGCACGAGCACGGCGGTGACGCGGTCGCCGCCGAGGAGATCGCGGGAGAGCTGGACGGGGGCGCCGAAACGGGGCGCCGAGTCCCACGGCGCCCCGGTATGGGTCGCCTGGTAGATGAAGTTCGGCAGCCACGGGAGGAACAGCACCCCGGCGCCGACGAAGGCGAGCGCGGCGTCGCGTACGAGGCCGCGGCGGTCCTCGGTGGCGTACCACACGGGCACGAGCGCGATCATCGATCCCGCCCAGAAGAACAGGCCCCAGGCGTGGGTATAGAGCATCAGCGCCAGCGCGACGGCGAAGAGGATCAGGTAGCGACGCCGCTGATAGACGAAGGCGTGCACGAACCCGGCGGCGGCGATGATCCCGAGCAGCGCCATCAGCGAGTACATCCGCGTCTCCTGGCCGTAGTAGGTCAGGAACGAGCTCGTGCCGAAGAGGACCGCGGCATAGAGGCCGGCGCGCCGCCCGAACAGGCTCCATCCCGCCCACATCCCCACCGGTATGGCGATCAACGAGAAGAGATCGGAGAGGGCGTGCGTCTCGATTCCGCTCGATCCGAAGATCTGCATCCACACGTGGAGGACCAGGTAGTAGAGCGGCGGCGAGCCGTCATGGCGGAGCACCCCGGGGATCGCCGAGAGCGAGTGTGAGGCGATCCCGACGCTCAGGCCCTCGTCGTCCCAGAACTGACCGTCGATGTACTTCGTGCGCAGGAACAGCGACAGGGCGAGGAGCGCGAGCATCCCGACCCCGAAGGCGAGCCACGTGGGGATGCGCTGGAGCCGGGCGGGCAGCCGGATCTCGGGGATGGGACGGGGCGGCCCGGGCGGAGCGGGAGCAGGGGGGCTGGGGGCGGTGACGGTGGCCATCGAGAGCGAGCTTAGGTTACCTGCAGTGTTCGTAGAGCCGGAAGGTGCGCTGCCGGATCTCGGTGTAGTGCTCATTGGTGGGTATCACAGGTCGTAGCCTGGCGGTTCCCGTGTCGCGCGTCTGCAAGATGACGTTGGGATTCCTTGAAGCCGGTCGGCCGGCGATGCTGCGCAGCGGCGCGTCGGAAGCGCTGACCGACTCCACGCCGAGATACCACGCGACCATCTGCTTCTGGAAGTTCTCGGTCTCGACCCTCCCGCAGGCGAGCACCTTCTTCGCGCCACCGGCCCGGCTGACGATCGTGCTCAGATCCTGGCGCAGCTCGCCCTGGTAGCGCAGCGCATGATTGAGCTTCCCGGCGCTGAAGTGCGAACCGACCCAGGTGGGCAGGAAGAGGAAGACGAAGGTGGCCAGCGCCACGGCAACCGTCGTGCCCGAGGCCGGGGGGATCCAGCGCGCGAGAAGCTCGCCGAGCTTCCACGCCGCCAGGCCCCAGCCCACCCCGCCGAGGACCACGAGCAGCGCTCCGCCGATGATGAGATAGCGCTGGTTACCCGAGAATCCGTACTGGGTCATCGCTGAGATCTCGATGAACCAGATGATCGCCATCACGGCGAGGACGAGGACGATGCCCGCGGGGCGGTGGCTCTGCTCGCGTACCGCCGCGCGCAGATCGGTCCTGCGGCTGTAGAGCGCTCGCCAGACGGCGATCGCCGCCCCCACCGCCATGAGGACGGCGACGAAGCGCACGCGCGAGAGCGAGAGGTGCCAGCCGGACTTCATCTCGGTGCAGAACGGGCACTTCGTGAACGTGGCCGCGTTGCTCCGCGGATGGAGCGCCCGGGTCACGCCGTGGAACAGGTGGCCCGACCCCCACAGCTCGGGGAGGAACCACAGGCACGGTACGAGCGCGAACAGGGTGAGGATGAGCTTGCGCGCGCCCGGATCGCGACGCCACAGATACAGGCCGTAGAGCCCCCAGAAGGCCCATATCTCCGGGCGGTCGAGCGCCGGGATGAATCCGATGACAAAGGTCTGGCGCGGCTTGTTGTCCAGGTGGCGATCGACGGCGAGGAGCACGAGACCCGCGCCCAGGCACTCCGAGTATCCGAGCGCCGCGTCACGGACGTACTGGGAGGAGATGAGCAGGCACAGCGCCGCGATCGAGCCCGCGAGGATCGCCGGGCCGTAGGAGATCAGGCGCGAGATACCCCGGCGCCCAACCGAGCCTGCGCCGAACCACATGGTCAGGCGCGCGGCGAGCTTGAACGCCATCGCCACGGCGAACAGGGCCCCGGCCCGCGCCACCGCCAGCCACAGGTCGGGCTGCGCCTTCCCGAACAGCGCGAAGGGCAGGGTGAAGATGACCGGGAGGGGCTTGAACGAATTACCACCGACCGTGTTGAGCTTCAGATGGAGGATCTCCCGACCCCACAGGAGCCACCCCCACGGGTCATAGCTCGGCGTCGAGGGATAGAGCAGCGAGAGCGACCCGAGCACCAGCGACCCCAGCGCGAGCGCCAGATAGAGGCGCCACGACGTCGAGCGCGTACCCCCCGGAGCGCCGGCCGAGGACCGATCGGCGGAGGCGTTGGACGCGGTGAGCGCAGCGGTGGAGGCCGACACCCGGGTGCTCACCTGCAGTGCTCGAAGAGCCGGTACGAGCGCAGCGTGGTCTCGGTGTAGTGCACGCCCCCCGGGATGACCGGTCGCAGATGGGCGGTCCCCGTGACGCGGGTCTGGAAGATGACGTTCGCAATCAGCCCCGGCTGCTCGTCGGAAACGGTCACCGATTCGACGCCGAGGTACCAGGCGACCATCGGGACCTGGTAGTTCTCGGTCTCGACCTTGCCACAGGCGAGCACCGCCTTCGCCCCACCGGCCCGGTGAATGATCGCCTGGACATCGTGGCGCAGCTCCGCCTGGTAGCGCAGCGCATGGTTGAGCGGGTGCGCCTTGAAGTGCGTGCCCACCCAGCCCGGGAAGAAGAGAAAGAGAGCGATGGCGGCCGCGACAACGATGCCGGGAGCAGGCCGGATCCACCGGGCGAGGAGCTCGCCGAGCTTCCACGCCACCAGGCCCCAGCCCACCCCGCCGACGACGACGACGAGCGCTCCGCCGATGATCAGGTAGCGCTGGTTACCGGAGAATCCGTACTGGGTCATGCCCGAGATCTCGAGGAACCAGAGGATCGCCATCACCGCGAGGCCGAGCACGACTCCCTCGGGGCGGTGGGCCTGCTCGCGCACCGCCGCGCGCAGATCGATCCTCCGGCCGCGCAGTCCCCGCCAGACGGCGAAGGCGGCACCCAGGGCGGTCAACACGGCGGCGAACTTGACGCGCGAGAGCGAGAGCTGCGATGCCGCCTTGACCTCCGCGCAGAACGGGCACTTCGCATAGGCGAGCGCGCCCTTGGTGGGATGCAGGTCGTGCGTGACGGCGCGGAAGAGCTGGCCCGACCCCCACAGCTCGGGGAGGAACCACAGGCACGGCACGAGCGCGAAGAGCGCCACGATGATCTTGAACGCCCCCGGGTCGCGGCGCCACAGGTAGAGACCGTAGAGCCCCCAGAAGGGCCAGATCTCCGGCCGGTCGAGCGCCGGAATGAACCCGAGGATGAACGCCTGGCGCGGACGATCGTCCAGGTGGCGGTCGATGGCGAGGAGAACGACACCCGCCCCCAGGGCCTCCGAGTATCCGAGCGCGGCGTCACGGACATACTCGGGGGAGATGAGCATGCTCACTACCGCGATCCCGCCCGCGAGGACCGCCGGGCCATAGGAGGTCACGCGCGCGAGGCCCTGACGCGCCCCCCGGCTCGTGTCGAACCACAGGGTCAGGCGCGCGGCGAGCTTGAACGCCATCGCCAGCGCGAACAGCGCCCCGGCCCGCGCCACCGCGAGCCACAGGTCGGGCTGCGCCTTCCCGAACAGCGCGAAGGGCAGGGTGAAGATGACCGGGAGGGGCTTG
>DATCEM010000222.1:0-2093 GCA_036510175.1 Solirubrobacteraceae bacterium
CCTCGAGAAATACGGCGTCGAGATGATCGGCGCGAAGCCCGACGCGATCTCCAAGGGCGAGGACCGCGAACTCTTCAAGCAGGCGATGGTCAAGATCGGCCTCGATGTCGCCAAGTCGCGGACGGTCAAGAGCCCGGAGGAGGCGCGCGCCGCCGCCGACGAGATCGGCGCCTTCCCGCTCATCATCCGGCCGAGCTTCACCTTGGGCGGCCAGGGCGGCGGCATCGCCTACAACCGCGAGGAGTTCGAGCGGATCGTCGCCAACGGCCTCGACATCTCCCCGGTAAAGGAGGTCCTGGTCGAGGAATGCCTCCTCGGCTGGAAGGAGTTCGAGATGGAGGTCATGCGCGACCACAAGGACCAGTGCGTCGTCATCTGCTCGATCGAGAATTTCGACCCCATGGGGGTCCACACCGGCGACTCCATCACGGTGGCGCCGGCGATGACGCTGACCGACAAGGAATACCAGGCCATGCGCGACGCCTCCTTCGCGGTCATCCGCGAGATCGGCGTCGAGACGGGCGGCTCCAACATCCAGTTCTCCGTCGATCCCGAGACCGGCAGGATGATCGTGATAGAGATGAACCCCCGGGTCTCCCGCTCATCGGCCCTCGCCTCGAAGGCGACCGGCTTCCCGATCGCCAAGATCGCGGCCAAGCTCGCCGTGGGCTATTCCCTGGACGAGCTGCGCAACGACATCACGCGCCTCACCCCCGCGAGCTTCGAGCCCACGATAGACTACGTGGTGACGAAGATCCCCCGGTTCACCTTCGAGAAGTTCCCCGACGCGGACCCGACCCTCACCTCCTCGATGAAGTCCGTCGGCGAGGCGATGGCGATCGGCCGCACGTTCAAGGAGTCGATGCAGAAGGCGCTGCGCTCGCTGGAGGTCGGCGCCCGCGGCTTCGGCGGCGGCGGCAAGCTGGGCGGCGACGAGAGGCCGTCCGACGCGGCGATCAAGACGAAGCTTGGGACCCCCAACGCCGAGCGGATCTTCTACATACGCTACGCCTTCAAGGCGGGCTACACGGTCGAGCAGATCTTCGAGCTGACGAAGATCGACCCGTGGTTCCTGCACCACCTGCGCGAGATCAGCGAGATGGAGGACGAGCTCTCCCATTCGTCGCTCGCCCTGGTCGGCACGGAGCTGCTGCGCCGGGCCAAGCAGTTCGGCTTCTCCGACGCCCAGATAGCCCACATCCTGAAGTCGGACCTCGGCACGGTGCGGGCCGAGCGCAAGGGCCGCGGGATCCACACGACCTTCAGGCTGGTCGACACGTGCGCCGCCGAGTTCGAGGCGTTCACGCCCTACTACTATTCCAGCTACGGCGAGGAGAACGAGGTCATGCCGTCTTCGAAGCGCAAGATCATGATCCTCGGCGGCGGCCCGAACCGGATCGGCCAGGGCATCGAGTTCGACTACTGCTGCGTCCACGCGAGCTTTGCCCTGCGCGAGGCCGGGTTCGAGACGGTGATGGTGAACTCCAACCCGGAAACCGTCTCCACCGACTACGACACGAGCGACCGATTGTACTTCGAGCCGCTGACGCTCGAGGACGTGCTGGAGGTCTACCAGCAGGAGGGCTGCGAGGGCGCCATCGTCCAGTTCGGCGGCCAGACGCCCCTCAACCTGGCCTCCGCGCTGAAGGCGAACGGCGTGAACATCATCGGCACGTCGCCCGAGTCGATCGAGGTCGCCGAGGACAGGAAGCTCTTCGCGGCGGTGCTGACCAAGCTCGGCCTGCGCCAGCCCGCCAACCGCACGGCGCTGAACGAGGCGGAGGCCGAGGCCTTCGCGCTCGAGGTCGGCTACCCGGTGCTGCTGCGCCCGTCGTTCGTCCTCGGCGGGCGCGGGATGTTCGTCGTCTATAGCGAGGACGAGCTCAGGGCCGTCGTGCAGCAGGTGTTCGAGGTCATGCCCGGCAAGACGGTCCTGATCGACAAGTTCCTCGAGGACGCCATCGAGCTCGACGTCGACTGCCTGAGCGACGGCGAGACCAGCGTCATCGGCGGGATGCTCGAGCACATCGAGTTCGCGGGCGTCCACTCCGGCGACGCGGCCATGGTGATGCCCCCCCACACGCTCGGTAAGG
>DATCEM010000223.1:0-2805 GCA_036510175.1 Solirubrobacteraceae bacterium
CACACCGCGCAGGCGTGCTGGAACGCCGACCGGGCGAACTCCAGTCCGGCGCGGTGGGGGTCGGGGCTGGCGCACACGTCGGCCCAGTCGAGGATGTATTCGCCGAGTGCCCCGTCCCAGTGTCCCGCCGCCGGGGAGAGCTTCGCCTCGGCGAAGCCCTCGGGCGCCGGATGGGCATAGGCGTAGAACGCCGCGGTTCCGTAACGCGAGTCTCCGGGCCACCACCCGATCGCGACCTCTTGCGCGTCCATCGCGTTGCGCATGATGAAGTCCTCCGTGGGCGGATCGGCCGCAAGCCCGGAGAACAGGCTCACCGCCAGGTCGAAGGACCCCCACCAGGCGTTGACCGGCGTCGAGCGTCCGCGATACGGCGCGCGAAACGCGGCGAGGACGAGCGCGGCGCGGGTGGCGGCGGCGAAGTAGGCGGCTACCTGATCGGGGTCGTAACGGGCGTGCTCAACGTCCGCGTCGAGGGGCATCGTCCACGCGACCTCCTGCGGGGTGGGGTCGATCTCCACCTTCCCGGCCACGCCGGCGATCGCTGCCAGCAGCTCTCGCGTCACCTCTCCGACCGGCCGGTCAGGAGCGAGCGCGATGCGCTTCTCGACCCCGCCGCTGTGCTCGAGAACCGCTTCGTGCGCTCGCAGATCGAGCGCGGCGACGAAGGCCCCGGAGCCGTTGGGCGCCGGGAGCGGGGCGGTCTCCCACCCGCGGGCGGTCAGGCGCAGCGCCGCGTGCTGGAGCTCGGGCTCCGGCGGGGCAAGGCGCACCGCGAGCTTGCCGAGGATCTGCGTGTGCGCGTGCAACGTGTCGCAGGTCGCGCTCCACTGCTCGTAGGAAGGCATCGGCCGCTCATCCACAGGTACCGGTAACGCTACCGGTCTGACGCCGGCGGCTGCCAGTCCCTACGACGAGTGTCAGCGCGCATGGACCGCATCCCTGGAAGCGGTTAGGCTTGCCCGCCGGAAATGAATACAATTGATGAGTCAAGGATCCGGCGCCTGCTCGAGGTCGGCCGGACACTGCAAGCCGAGCTCGACCCTGCGGCGGTGGTCGACCGTGTGCTCGAGGCCGCGACCGACATCACGGGCGCCCGCTACGCGGCGCTGGGGATCCTCAACCGGGACCGCACGGAGCTCGATCAGTTCCTCACGTCGGGCATCGACGACGAGACCCATCGCGCGATCGGCGAGCTACCGCGGGGCCGGGGCGTCCTCGGCGTCCTCATCGAGGACCCCCGCCCGCTGCGCCTCATCGATATCGGCGCCCACCCCAGGAGCTACGGCTTTCCTGACGCCCATCCGGTGATGCGAAACCTCCTCGGGGTGCCGGTGCTCATCGAGGGCGAGGCGTGGGGCAACCTCTATCTGGCAGACAAGGTCGACGGAGCGTTCACCGAGGCCGACGAGGAGGCCGTCGTCATCATCGCCGAGTGGGCCGCGATCGCCGTCGTCAACGCACGTCTCTACGACACCAGCGAACGGCGCCGGAACGAGCTCGAACGTGCCGTCCGCGGGCTCGAGGCGACGCGCGACGTCGCGGTGGCGATCGGCGCGAACATGGGGTTGGCCGGTGTCCTCGAGCTCGTCGCCAAACGTGGGCGAGCGCTGACCGGCGCGGCCAGCGTGGCGATCATGCTGCGCGAAGGGGACGAGCTCGTGATGGTGACGAGCACCGGCGTCCCGCTCGACGTGGGCGTGCTCTCCCCCGAGCACGGGCCGCAGAGCCCGGCGCAGGACGAGACCGGCGGCGGGGCGCGGGAGCTCGTGATGCCGATGATCCACCGGGGCGCGACCATGGGCTCACTCGTCGCGGTCGCCGGCGCCAACCACGAGCGGACGTTCAGCGACGAGGATGAGCAGCTCCTGGCTACCTTGGCGGCCACCGCGGCCAGCGCCGTGGCGATGGCGCGCAGCGTGGAGGCCGACCGGCTCCGCGGCTCGATGGCCATCGCGGACGCCGAGCGGCGCCGCTTCGCCCGCGAGCTGCACGACGAGACCCTGCAGGGGCTCGGCGGACTCCACATGCTGCTCGCCTCGGCCGTGCGCCGCGACGATCCCGCGAGCACCGAAGCGGCGCTGCACCGGGTGATGGACGAGATGGAACGGGAGATCGAGAAGCTGCGCGGGATCATCACCGACCTGCGACCGGCAGCGCTCGACGAGCTGGGACTGAGACCCGCGCTCGAGACGCTGCTCACCCGGCACGGCACGGAGGATCTGCGCGTCGTCGGCGAGCTCGACCTGCCCGATCCCCATGAAAGTGACGACCGCTTCGATCCTGAGCTCGAGACGGCGGTGTACCGGATCGTCCAGGAGGCGCTGGCCAATGTCACCAAGCACGCGCGGGCGAGCAGCGCGCGCGTCGGCGTCGCGAGCTCCGAGGCGGGCGTCGCCATCGAGGTGGAGGACGATGGCGTCGGCTTCGACCCGGGCACGGCGGCCGACGGGCACGGCCTCACCGGGATGCGGGAGCGCGCCTACCTGGCCGGCGGATCGCTCCACATCGAGTCGGGAAGCAGCGGCACGCTCCTCACCGCCCAGCTGCCGATGAGCGGAGCCTGACCGCCCATAGCCGCAGGCGGTCCGGGCCCCTCGTCACACGTGCGCGGATCGCGAGCACGTCGGCGAGCGAGCCGAGGAATAGATCGAGCACCCGTGCATCGAACTGGGTCCCGCGCCCGGCGCGCATCGTCTCTATGGCGCTCTCCACCCCGAACGGCGGTCGATATGAGCGCGGGCTGGTGAGTGCGTCGAAGACATCGGCGACGGCGACGATCCGGCCGCAGAGAGGAATGGCTTCTCC
>DATCEM010000224.1:0-2381 GCA_036510175.1 Solirubrobacteraceae bacterium
CCATCCTCGGAGTTCTCGGACCCAACGGCGCGGGCAAGACGACCGCGGTTCGGATCCTCACCACCCTCACGCGTCCCGACGCGGGATCGGCGCGGGTCGCCGGCTACGACGTTGTCAACGAGGCGGCCGGCGTGCAACGGAACATCGGGGTCACGGCCCAAGATGCCACCCTCGACGGGCTCCTGACCGGCCGCCAGAACCTCGTGATGATCGGGCGCCTCAGCGGACTGCGACGCGCGCAGGCGCGACTGAGGGCGACCGACCTCCTCGAGCAGTTCGGTCTCGCCGACGCCGCCGACCGCGTGCTCAAGGGGTACTCGGGCGGGATGCGCCGGCGCCTCGATCTCGCGGCCGGGCTCCTCACGCGACCGCCGGTGCTCTTCCTCGATGAGCCCACGACGGGCCTTGACCCCACGAGCCGGGTTCGGATGTGGGACGTAATCCGAGCGCTCGTCGCCGATGGTGTCACCCTGCTGCTCACCACCCAGTACCTCGACGAGGCCGACGAGCTCGCGGACCGCATCGTCGTCGTCGATCACGGTCGAGCGATCGCCGGCGGCACCGCGGCCGAGCTGAAGGCGCAGGTCGGCGGCGCGCGCCTCGAGGTCACGCTCACCGAGGCCCATCCCGCTGCCGGGCTCGCCCTCGAGCCACTCGTCGCCGGTCCCGTGGAGGTGAGCCACGATGGGCGCCGGCTCCGTGCCCCAGTCCGGCACGCACAGGGGTTCGCGACCACCGTCGTGCGCGCCCTCGACTCGGCGGGCGTCACCGTCGACGACGTCGACGTCCACCAGCCCTCGCTCGATGACGTGTTCTTCGCCCTCACCGGTCACCCGACCGAGGCCGACGAAGACGAGGATCGCGCCCACGAACCGTCCGACTCAGATCTGGAGGTAGCTCACCGATGACCGCCACGCTCGCTCCCGCCCCGCCGCGCTCCCGCGCGCTCGTGCAGCGGTTCGGCGATGCCGCCGTGCTCACCGGACGCAGCCTCGTGCACATCGCCCGCGAGCCGCTCCGACTCTCGGACGTCACCGTCCAGCCCGTGCTTTTCACGCTGTTGTTTGTTTACGTGATCGGCGCCGGCGTCGTTCTGCCCCACGGCGGCAGCTATACGAACTTCGCGATCGCCGGGCTGCTCGCGCTCAATCTCACGACCTCGGCCATCGGCACCGCGGTCGGGCTGAGCGACGACCTGGGCAGCGGCGTAATCGACCGCTTCAGGACCCTCCCGATGTGGCGCCCCGCCGTACTCGTCGGACGATCGCTCGCCGACCTGTTGACCGCGGTGATCTGCATCGCCTTCGTCGCCGTTACCGGCCTGGTCATCGGCTGGCGGCCGCAGGGCAGCGTGGCGTCGACGATCGGCGGCTTCGGCGTCTTCCTCCTCTTCAGCTACGCGCTGTCGTGGGGCTGTGCCTGCCTCGGAGCGATCAGCGAGAGCGCGGAATCTGCGCAGGGCATCGGTCTCGTGATCCTCTTCCCGCTCGCGATCGTCTCCAACGCCCTGGTCCCCACTGAGCACATGCCCGCGGTGCTGCGGATCATCGCCAACTGGAACCCGGTTAGCGCCGTCACGGCCGCCGCGCGTCAGCTCTTCGGGAACCCGAACCCCTCGGCCATGGTTCACGTCTGGCCCATGGAGCACCCGGTGCTCGCCTCGCTGCTGTGGTCCGCCGCGCTCCTGGTCGTCTTCGCGCCATTGGCAACGTACCTTTACCGGCGTCGCACCACCGATTGACCGCCCGTCCCCTCACCTGAACCCGACGAGCGCCACGTCGGCGCTCGCGCTCGAGCCCCCGGCGAGCACCACGTGGGCGGCGAGCTGGTTACCGCCGGCGCGCGCGAGCAGGTTCCGCCCCGCGGCGGTCAGCCTGAACGAGAGGTAACCGACCTGGTTGCCCCCGACGGACTCCGCTCCCGTGGTCGCGATCACCGTGCTTCCGACGGAAAGCGTCATCGTCGCCACGCACGGGGTGGGCGAGGAGCACGCCGCAACGATCCCGCCGACCCCGATGTCCGAGCGGACGAAGTCGGTCTCGCCGAGGAGCTTCAGCCCACCCCCAGCAGTGGCGTCGCGATGCGGGCCGGCGCCTCTCGAGCTGAAGGGAACGAGGGTGATCGGGACCGTGCTCCTGAACCCAGTCGAGTTCTGAGCGGTCACGCTCACCGCGAGGCGGTGGCTGTGCGACCGAGCGAGCATGTTGCGAGCGGCGGGCGAGAGCCGGAAGTAGAGCACGGCGCTGCTGTTGGCACCCACCGCCTCACGGCCGCTCCGCGCCAGCACGGTCCGGCCTGACAGGACCGTGGTGACGACGTCGCACGGGCGGTTCGCAAAGCAGCTCGCGGGTATCCCGGCCAGTCCGCTCGAGGAGGAGACG
>DATCEM010000225.1:0-2937 GCA_036510175.1 Solirubrobacteraceae bacterium
CCAGGATCTCGGCCCCGGCCGGCCCGTCGCCCGAACCGCCCTGGTGAGCACCAACTACGTGGAGGGTCCACGAGCCAGGGTGATCGAGGACGCCTGTCGAGCCGGCGGACTTCAGCTGACGTGGATCGGCGCCACGAGTAGCTCGACGGCGACTCCCGAGTTCGCCATCGCCGGCGCGGACATCGTCATCGGCCTGGGACGCAGCGTGCTCGAGGCGATGGCGGCGGGGAGAGCGGCCTACGTGTACGGAGTAGTCGGCGGCGACGGCTGGATCACCCCCGAGCGTTATCCCGCGATGGAGGCCGATGGGTTCGCCGGCACGTCAGTCACCGAAGAGATCGTCGACGCCGAGCGCCTGGCCGGCGACCTGGCGGACTGGGACGCGAGCATGGGCGAGATCAATCGGGATCTCGCCTCGGCCCATCACAGCGCGCGCGAGCATGCCATCGCGCTCGTCGACCTGGCCCGCACGCTGGAGCGCACGCCGCCGGCCGAACCATCGCTGAGCGACGAGCTCGCCCATCTGATCAGGCTCCAGTGGCGCACCGAGGGCCGGCTGACGGCCAGCCGGGCCGAGGTTGCTCGGCTTCGGTCAGCGCTCGCCGAGGTCGAGCTCGAAGCCGCCGCGGTGCACACGGAGTCCGAGAGCCTGAGGACCCGGCTGATCGAGGCCGAGGCGACGCTCGGCGTGCTCCGCCACACCCGCCGCTACCGTCTGGCGACCCGCATCGCCGCTCCTTGGGACCGGCTCCGAAAGGCAGCCTCGCGTGCCTGACCCCAGATCCCGAGCGACCGTGAGCGCCGACGTCCTCGTCGTGGGCGGCGGCGTGATCGGCCTCGCGGTCGCCAACGCTCTCCTGCGCGCGGGTCTCGCGGTCACCTCCGTCTTTCCGCCGCCCTCCGACGAGATCCCCCTGGCGTCGCGCGCGGCGGGAGCGATGCTCGGCGCCTTCGGAGAGAGCGCGATCAGCGACGGCGACGCCGCCGACTCGGCCTTCGAGTTCCGGCTGCGAGCGCAGCGCTGCTATCCCGAATGGCTGGCGGAGATCTGCGATCGCGCGGGGCACTGCGTTCACCAGGCCAGGGGGACGTTCGTGATCGCCAATAACACCGATCCTCGCGACCGGCCGAGCGTGCGCATGATGAAACGCTACGCCGAGCGGGCAGGCGAGCCGGCCGAGTACGTCGAGCCAGAGGATATTCCCGGTCTCACGCCCAGCTCTCACCACGCGCCCGGGCTCTGCCTGCACCTCCCCAACGAGCACTCGGTCGACTCCGATCAGCTGCTCGCTGCCCTCGCGGCGAGCGCCGCCACCTTCGATGGTTGGACGCACCTCTCCGACTCGGTAACCGCCGCGCGGACCGACGGCGAAGGCTGGATCGTCGAGACGCTCGCAGGCCAGGCGATCGCGGTCCAGCACGTCGTCCTCAGTGCCGGGTCGCGGTCCTTCGACGTGCTGGCTCCCGGGCTCCGCGAGGCGGCCGGATTGCCCGAGCTCTACTTCGGCAAGGGCGTGTCCTGCGTCGTGAGCGGCGGTCCGGCGATCACTTCGACGATCCGCACGCCGAACCGCGCCTTCGCCTGTGGCATCCACATCGTCCCGCGCGCCGGAGGTCTCCTCTATCTCGGGGCGACGAACCAGCTCGGCTCCGACTACGAGCGCGAACGGGGAATGCAGCCCGGAGAGCTTCATAACCTGTTCGACCAGATCCTCCACCAGATCAGCACCGAGCTCCGCGAAACGAGGATCGAGTCGCTGACCTTCGGCTACCGTCCGATCGCCGCGCACGGCCGCCCGGTCATCGGCGCGACCGATCTGCCTGGGCTGAGCGTGGCCACGGGCACGTACCGCGACGGCGTGCTCATGGCCCCCCTCGTCGGGGCGATCGTCGCCGCTGGGGTCATCGGTGACCAGGGCCCGGCGAATCCCTTCCCCGCCAACCTCACAGCGGCGAGCGTGGACGGCGCCTCGCTGGTGGACATCGGGATTCGGGACATCATCGCGCTCTCGCACGAGCCCGGCGGAGAGCTCCCCTACGACCGCGCCGAGCAGCTGCGCAAGTACGTGACCACGCTCTTCCACCTGGCGATCGACGAGAACGGGAGCCACCAGGCACTGCGCGATCAGATCCGCGATCAGCTTGAGCGCGTCCCCATGAACGAGACCATGCACACGGTCTTTCGCAAGATCATCATGGAGGCCGACGAGCGCGGGCGGTCCGGCGCCGATTAGCGCCCGCGGGTAATCAGGCTTCGAGAAGGTCGAGCTTCGCCAGCTCGTCGACGAACGCGTCGACCTCGCCGCCCGCCTGCACCGCGTCGATCTCGCACTCCTGCGCGAGCCGCTCCACGAGCGTTTCCCGCGTCGCGCCCGAGGCCAGTTCGGGCCAGATGACGGCTCCGGTGCGGTTGACTCCGAAGTACACCGAGCTTCGGAGATCGACGGCCACCACCTCGCCCTCGATCGGACGCCACTGAAGGGCGCCGGGCCGAAGCTTGAGAATTCTGGGTATTGGCTCTGACACGAAACACAATTATCTCGCGCATCGTGGCAATCCGGCATACAATGCCCGCCAACAGATGTCGCGCGTATCACGGATGATCGTTCTGGGGGGCACCCTATGCGGTCTCATGGGGCTTGGAGGGTTCGCTTTGCGAGCCTCGCTGGCCGTCGCCGCGCCGCGGGCGAGCGTGCGGATCGGGGCGGCGCCGAGGACGCCGGCCGGGGCGAAGGTGGTCGGGTCGGTATCGGGTGGCACGAAGATCAACGTGACCGTGGTCCTGAATTCGCAGGACCCGGCGGGGCTCGCCGCCTACGCCACCGACGTGGCGACTCCGGGCTCGAGCGTCTACCACCAGTACCTGACCGTCCCCCAGTTCGCCCAGCGCTTCGGCGCCACGACGGCGCAGGTGCGCGCCGTGAAGTCGGCGCTGCG
>DATCEM010000226.1:0-2949 GCA_036510175.1 Solirubrobacteraceae bacterium
GCACGAGAATTGCCGCCAGTCCGCCGACGGTGAACGCGAGCCGCCACCGCCCTCGGTCGATCGGTCCGATCGGCTCTCCCCCGAACGTCATGGCGCCACTATAAGAGCCCGGCCATCAGCACGCCAGCATTTTCTGGATCGCTTGGCGGGTGACGCCGAGCTCCCGGGCGATCTCCGCTTGGGACATCCCTTCGTGTCAACCGCGTTGTCAGGAAGGGGTGCACGCGCCGGCGGGCACGTCGCGTTCTGTCTCCGCGGCTCGGTCGCTGTCGCCCGGCGGGGCGCTCGGGCCCTTCGCAGCGTGTGCGTGCGTGGCTCGTGCGAGCGCGACCCGCGCGAGGGCCCGCAGGCGACCGCCTCGCGCTCGCGGGGCGTGGGAGGCGAGCCGCGCCTGGGCGGCCTCCCTGAGCAGATCGTCGCGGCGAGCCTCGGCCAGGAGCAGGTTCAAACTGCCGCGCGGGGAGCGGTTGGGGTGATGGTTCGGCATCGGGATCAGGTCGCGTTCTGCATCCTGGCCGACCGATCTGCGGTGCTTGGGCGAGCAGCGAAACGCCTGGGCCTGCGGTCGCGCCGGGGGGCCGCGCCCAGCAGCTGCCGCGCCCGAGCCAAGGTGATCGCCCGCACCTCGGCGGTGAGGCGAAAGGGGTCGGCCACGGTGCGAAGGTCGACGAGCGAGACGGCAACGCAGATCGCGCCGTCGAGTTCGGCGGTGAGTACCGGCGGCTCGGGCGGCCAGGCGCTGTCGAGCGCGGCGAGCCGGGCGATCCGGGGGAGATCGTCCGCGGTGGCGACGCGCAGGGTGAGGGCCGGGGGGTCGGCGGGCGTGGATGAAATCGGCCGCGCCGCCACGGCTTGGCGTCGATGATGCCCTTGACGTAAGAACCACATGCGTGCAGTATTGGACTTGATAGTGCTCGATAACAGGCCCAAATACCGAGCTGAGATAGTCCAATCAGCGGATCTGTCGGCAAAACTGGGAGATTGGAGGAGCCGGAAGGGTCCACTGTATGCCCGCCTGGCCGACGCGATCGCTGACTGCGTCGCGTATGGGCTCCTGGGCGCTCAGCGGCTCCCGGCGGAACGAGAGTTGGCCGAGCATCTCGGCGTCAGTCGCGGGACCGTCATCGCCGCCTACGACGCGCTCCGGGTCCGGGGGCTCGCGCGTTCGCGTCGTGGCAGCGGCACCTTCCTCAGCGTCGCGCGCTCGAGCGCAGGCAGCCATGAAGCGCCGCTGTTCTCGAAGCTCATGGATCCCGATCAGGCACCCATCGACATGTCGATGGCGGCCCTGAGATCGCCCGAGTTGCTCGCCGACGCCCGCGTGAGCTTGCGTGACGCGATGCGCCTGTTCCCGTGCCACGGGTACGCGCCGCTGGGCGCGCAGGCGCTGCGCGTCGCGATCGCCGATCATCTCTGCGCCCGGCGCGCGGGGCCCACCGAGCCGCAGCAGATCCTGGTGACCGCGGGCGGGCAGGGAGCACTCTCGCTCATCGCCACCGGTCTGCTGCGCCCGGGTGATCGCGTGCTGGTGGAAGCGCCCACCTATCCCGGCGCGATCGAGGTCTTCTCCCGCGCCGGCGCGCGGATCGAGGCGCTCGAGCGTGACCACGCCGGGGTCGTGCGCGATCGGCTCGAGCACGCCCTCGGCGCGGGACCGGTCCGCTTCCTCTATCTCGTACCGAGCTGTCACAACCCGACCGGAACGACCATGAGCGAGCAGCGCCGGCGCGAGGTCCTGCGTATCGCGGGGGAGCGAGGCGTGCTGACGATCGAGGACACCGCGATGTCCGAGCTCACCGCCCAGCCACTCCCTCCCGACCTGTCGGCCATCGCCCGCGAGCAGGTCATCTCCATCGGATCGCTGAGCAAGTGCTACTGGGCGGGCATCCGCGTCGGGTGGATCCGCGCCGACCCGGAGATCGTGCAGCGGCTCGGCCGGCTGCGCGCCGCCATGGACCTCGGCGGCCCACTGCTCGAGCAGGCCATGGCGCTGACCATCTTCGACGACTTCGATCGCCTCACCGCACCGACACGCTCAGCCGCCCAGGAACGCCTCGGCATCCTCGTCGAGCAGCTCCGAGAGCACCTGCCCGACTGGAACTTCGACGAACCCCGCGGCGGCTGGTCGGTCTGGGCCGCGATGCCCTGGGGCGACGCCGACCGTTTCGCGCAGCTGGCGCTCCGCCACGGCGTCGCCGTGGCGACCGGGGGCGCCATGGCACCCGACGATCGATTCAGCGGCCATCTCCGCCTCAGTGCCGGGAGCACGCCACAGCAGATCGTCCACGGCGTTCAGCTGCTCGCCCAAGCCTGGCATCAGATGGCCAACCAGGCCGACCGCGATGCCGACGCGATCGATATCCCGGTCTGAGGCCGGGGGCGATCAAGCGATCCACGGGGGCGATCAAGCGATCCACGGGGGCGTGCCACGCGGTGCCGCTTCGCCCGGCACCGTGACAACGGCGCCACCATGACCGCAGACGATCAGCCGAGCTGGCGTCGCCGCCGTGATCTGCCGCTGAGCGCCGGCGGGCAGGGCGATCGTGTCGCCGGCAGTGAGTCTGCTGATCTCGCCGTCCACCAAGACAGCGACCTCGCCCTCGATGACCGTCCAGATCTGCTCAGAGTCGAATCGGTGGCTGGGCCCCTGGGCGCCGCCGGTCATCTCAACCAGCCAGAGCGATAGCCCCGCGGTCGCGCCCAGGGTCGGCGACGCCAGCGTGGTCATCGTCGCGTTGGGGGTTTCGGTCCGTCTCGCGTGCGCTGCGCGGATCGTGCTCGCCATCTCGGATCTCCTTGACGTTAGACAACTAGGTTGACGATAATCGTACACCAGGTTGTCGTTCTTCGCGAGATCGGGCACGATGTCGACGATGAGCTCTCAGCGTCCCGGTTACGAGCTACCGCTTCTCCTCGCCGGCGCCTTTCGCACGTTGGTCGATGCCCTTC
>DATCEM010000227.1:0-2627 GCA_036510175.1 Solirubrobacteraceae bacterium
GAGGGTGATCGTGCTCGATGAGGTCAGGGTCGGCGAGCCGGAGGCGGCGAATTTCGAGCCGCTGATCGAGACCGCACCGCTCATGATCGAGCCGCCGTCGAAGGTGGGCGTCGATGTCGTGCCGTCGATCGCCACGGTGCCGGCGGTGACGGCCACGGTACCGGTGTTGCTCAGCGTGGCCCCTCCGCTGTCCGGTCCTCCCCAGTCGAAGCTGCCCGTGATGTCCAGCGCCTGGCTGCCGGTGGCGGGACCGTCGAGCTCGCCGCCCCCGTCCAGTGCGAGGTCGGCGATGCTCGAGCTGTTCGTCGACGATGTCAGCCCGAGAGTGCCGCCGCCGGCGATGTCGAGGTCGCCGCCGGCCTGGATCGAGTCGACGGTCTCGCCGTCGGTCACAGTGACCGTGGTGCCGTTGTCCCAGCACGCCACCTCGCTGCCGGTGGGTATGCCCGAGGCCGAGGACCAGTTGCCGCTCGTGTTCCAGTTGTAGACGCCGTCCACCATCGTCGTCGGGGTGTAGACGTCGGTGCTCGCGCTCGCGACGCAGTCATCCGCGGCCGCCGAGCCGCTCAGCGCGCCCACGGCCCAACCCGCTGCGACGATGACGGCGACGAGGGCGGCCGGCGACCCCCGCCCGCGGCCGGACAGACGATCTCCTCGTCGACCCCTCATTGTGCCCCTTCCTAGAAACGACCGAACGTCGCTAATCTCGAGCTGATTCTACGGTTATCCACGGCCCGCAGCAACGACCGTCCATTCTCGCCGGCGATCCTCATGGATTGTCGCCCCGTGGTCGATGTTGAGACATGGGCTCTCGGCTCATGTCGTATCTGAGGTCGGATCCAGCGACCCACGGCGCGGTCGTCTCTATGCACGACCGCGTGCTCATGGCGCGCATCTCGGTACGGCTGTTCCTCGGCGGGGCCGCTCTGACCCTCCTCGTGCTCGCCTTGCCCCACGGCCGGATGAACACCGTGGGCATGCTCTCGGTGTGCGCGGGATGTGTCCTCGGTGCGCTGGTCATGCGCCTCGCCTCCGACCCTCTCCCCTACTGGTCCTTCGACGTGATCGCTGCGTACGCGGCCTTGCTCATCACCGGCGCCCGGCTCTTTGCCGACACCGCCGGCGACAGCGGGACGGGTATCCAGGCGCTCTATCTGTGGATCGTCCTCTTCGTCTTCTACTTCCTTCCCCGCTCGCATGCCCTTTTTCAGCTGGTGTGGATCGGGGCGCTCTACGGCGCCGTGCTCGACGCGGCGCGGCCGACGAGCAGCGCCACCTTCACCCTGTGGACGGTGACGGTCATCGGGCTGCTCCTCGCCGGGCTGGTGATCGCCAGGATGCGCGACCGCACCAACAGCCTGATCGAGCGCCTGAGCGAAGTCGCCCGCACCGATGCCCTCACCGGCCTGCTCAACCGTCGTGCCTTCGATGAGGGGCTCGAGCAGGAGCTGGCACGGGCGCGACGGACGCAGCGCTCGTTCGCCGTCCTCCTCGGCGACCTCGATCGCTTCAAGGAGATCAACGATCGCTACGGGCATCCCGCCGGCGACGCCACGCTGATCCTCGTCGGTCAGGTGCTCAAGGGCGCCACCCGCACCGTCGATACCGTCGCGCGGGTCGGAGGTGACGAGTTCGGTCTGCTGCTTCCCGAGAGCGACGAGGAACAGGGGTGGGTGCTCGTCGAGCGCCTGCGTCGCTATCTCGCCCAAGCCCTGGTCGATCACGACCCGGCGGTGGGCCTGTCGATCGGACTGGCCCTCTATCCCCGCGACGGGGAAACGGCAGAGGCGCTCCGGGCGTCGGTCGATAAGGCGCTCTACGCCGCCAAGCAGGCCGGCCCCGAGCGACCGACCACCCACCCCTCGGCGGTGGCCGAGCCGGTGAAGGCCTCGGGCGCCACCGCGGCCGGGGAGACCTCAGAGCTCACGGCCATGCTCAATCTGGTGCGGACGCTCGATGCGCGCGGCGTGGGGTCCCCGGAGCATTCGCGTCGGGTGGCCCACCTCGCGGGCATCGCCGCGCGGCAGCTCGGCTTCTCTCCGTCGCAGGTCGAGCGCATCGAGCTCGCGGGATCGCTCCACGACATCGGCACCATCGCCGTCCCCGAGGCCATCCTGCGCAAATGCGGACCGCTGACCCCGGACGAGCTCGCCGAGATGCGCCGCCATCCGCAGATCGGTGCAGACATCCTCCGCGCGGCACCGTTCGGCGACATCCGCGACTGGGTGCTCCACCACCATGAGCAGCCGGACGCGCGCGGCTACCCGACCGGCCTCAGCGGCGGCGAGATCCCCTTCGAAGCCCGCATCCTCGCGGTGGCGGAGGCGTACGAGGCGATGACCAACGATCGCTCCTATCGTCCGGCGCTCGGGGCACGCGCGGCACGTACGGAGCTGCGGCGCGGGGCGGGTAAGAAGTTCGACAGCGACGTCGTCGACGCGCTCCTCGCAGCGATCGAGGCTGACTCCACCGCCTCGCAAGCCTAGATCCTCGAGCGTAGGCCCGAAGGTTCTACGATTAAGTCATGCCCGACCGTACCGTTTACGTCTCGCGGCTCGTCCGGCGATCGCTCGTCGGGGCGGACGGGGCCGATGTGGGCCGCGTCGTCGACGTGGTGCTGGGCTCGG
>DATCEM010000228.1:0-5121 GCA_036510175.1 Solirubrobacteraceae bacterium
CAGTCCTCGCGGGAACGCGCGTCGATGAGCTGGCGGAGGACCTGGGGCTCTACGACCATCAGTGCCTCGGCGCCGGCCGAGGCCCAGCGGACGAGGGCGTAATGCACGAGCGTGTCCACGGGAATGCCGGTCGAGCGCGACAGCGCGCGGAAGGTCGGCAGGGGATCGACGTTGAGCGACGCTTCGGCTTGGCCGGCGAATTTCTGGTGCTCGGGGGGAACCAATTCCTCGTGCTCGGGGGGAACCACCACTAAAGGCCATCGTACGAGGCGGCGGACGGCGCGGCGACGGCGTACTGTGGCGGCGTGGCCGACTGGGATGACGTGCGGCGAATCGCTCTCGCGCTGCCGCAGATCAACGAACGGATCTCCCACGGACACCCGTCGTGGCGGGCAAAGGACAAGGGATTCGTGTGGGAGCGGCCGCTGCGCCGCGCGGACCTCGTGGCGCTGGGGGAGGACGCCCCAACCGGGCCGATCCTCGGGGCGCGCGTCGAGCATCTGGTGGCCAAGGAGGCGCTCCTCGCCGACGATCCCGACGTCTACTTCAGCACCCCGCATTTCGACGGCTACGCGGTGGTGCTCGTGCGCCTCGAGGCGATCGGTCTCGAGGAGCTCGAAGAGCTGATCGTCGAGGCCTGGCTCACGCGGGCGCCCAAGCGACTGGCGAAGGAGTACGTCGAGACGCGGCTCGGGCCGCGGGACGAGTAGCGCACCCAGCCTCGCTGCTACGGTGCGGTCTGTGCCCAAGACGAGGATCGACGAAGCCGCGAGCCTGACCGTCGCCGAGGTCGTCCACAAGCGGTTCAGCACGCTGCCGGCGAGCGCCACGATCGGTGAGGTCAGCGACTGGTTCGCCGCGAGCTCGAGCCGCCGGATGGCCGTCCTCGCCGATGCCGGGCGCTATGTGGGCTCGCTCACGCCGGCCGACGTCACCGGCGATCTCGATATCGCGCGCCCCGCGAGCGAGGTCGCCAGGGACGGCCCGACGATCGCGCCCGAAGCCCCGGCCCGCGCCGGAGAGAAGCTCGCGCTGCTCACCGACTCGCGGCGCGTCCCCGTCGTAGACGGCGACGGCGTCCTGCTCGGCATCCTCAGCGTGACCGGCGATCTGTCCTCGTTCTGCGGGACCGACTAGCTCCGAACGCCTCGGCGAGCCTCGTCTGCCATGTGCCGCCTGTTCGGAATGAGCGCCGGCGAAGCAGCCGTGGAGGCGACGTTCTGGCTGCTCGATGCTCCCGACAGCCTGCTCGTGCAGAGCCATCACAACGCCGACGGCACGGGCATCGGCTACTTCGACGAGCACGGCGAGCCCCACGTCGAGAAGCAGCCGATCGCCGCCTTCGAGGATCGGAAGTTCGCCTCCGAGGCGCGCACCATCCGCTCCCGCACCTGCGTGGCGCACGTCCGCCACGCGACGACGGGAGCGCTGACCCTGGCCAACACGCACCCGTTCTGCCAACGCGACAGGCTCTTCGCCCACAATGGCGCAATCCAGGACCTGCCGAAGCTCGAACAGCGGCTCGGCGACGCCCGCGCCCTGGTCGGCGGAGAGAGCGACTCCGAGCGCTACTTCGCCCTGATCACGAGCGAGATCGATAACCACGGCGGCGACGTCGAGGCCGGCATCCGCGCCGCCGTGACCTGGGTCGCGCAGTCGCTGCCCATCGTCTCGATCAACTTCGTCCTCATCACCGCCACCGATCTCTGGGCTCTGCGCTACCCGGAGACGGACACGCTCTATGTGCTCGAGCGCCCGGCCTCCGCGCCGCTCGAGCAGCGCTCAAGCTACGGCACGCGGGTGCGCTCCGAGCACGCTCGCGATCACGCCCTCGTAGTGGTGGCCAGCGAGCGGCTGGATGAAGATCCGGGCTGGCGCGAGGTGCGCAGCGGCGAACTGCTGCACGTGGGCCCTGCGCTCAAGCTCGAGACGGAGCTTCTCCCTTTACCCCCACACCCTTGAAGAAGGTGTAGGAGAACACGCCGTCGGCCTCGGCCGTGCGGTGGAGGTCTCGTACGCCGGCGTCGAAGCGCTCGGGGTCGCTCAGTCCCGCCGCGATCGCCGACTCGCGCACGCCCTCGATCATCGCGGTGAACGTCTTCCTGGTGAACCCGTCGACGAGCTCAGGGCGGCTGGCGTCGACGTAGACCATGAGCGGCGAGACGCGGACGGCGTCGAGGCCCGCCTCGATCATCAGCGGATAGAGCCGCCGGCCGATCAGCGAGTCGCCACCGGCCTGGCGCTGCAGCTCGATCTGGCAGTCGATCGCCGCACGGGCGGCGGCGCTCTCGGGATGGAAGTACGCCGAGCCGTGATCGCCCTCGATCACGGTGATGGTGCCGCCGGGCTTGAGCAGGCCGGCGAGCAGCCGTAGAGCCCGGGTCGGCCCGGAGAGGTGCTCGAGCACGAAGCAGACGAAGACATGGTCGAAGGACTGGCCCTCGAAGGGCAGGGCGAAGAGGTCGGCCCGCCGGAGCTCGACGTTGCTCAGCGACGCCTCATCGACCGCTCGCTGCGCCGCGGCGAGCGAGCTCGCCGAGACGTCGATCGAGACGAACCGGGCATCCGGGCTGCGCTGCGCCAGGGTGACCGTTTGCGCCCCGACGCCACACCCCGCCTCGAGCACCAGACTTCCGGCAGGGTAGGCGGTCCCCGCGTGGAGCAACTCGACGAGTGTTCCCGCCTGATCGTGCAGCCGCTCGTGCTCGTGCGGGTCGTAGCCGTGGACGTAGAGCGTCACGGGCGCCGCCTCACGCGAACCGCTTGACGAAGGCGAGCGCCCGGTCGGCGACGTCGCGCCAGCCGCCGTCGATGGTCAGCGCGTGGCCTCGGTGGGGGAGCTCGGCGATCTCGGTCACGCCGGGGTTACGCCGCTGCTGCTTGAACGAGGCATTGGTGATGGCCCAGGGAACTGTGTGGTCGCTGCCGCCCGAGATGAGCAACAGCGGACCGCGGTGCGGGTTCGTGCTGGGTCTCATAGAGCTGCCTCGCTTCGTCCTCGGTCACCGCGTTGGCCCATCCGTACCGGAACTGCTCGAAGGTCAGCGTGACCGCCCGGGCCGCGTTGGCAGTGATCGGCGACCCGTCCCACCTTCTTCTTCGCGAACACCTGCGTCAGCCCTCCGATGGGCCGCCGAGGTCATGCTCGATGGCGAAGATGACCGCGGCGGCTCGGTTGCGGAGGTCGAGCTTGGCGAAGATGTGATGGATGTGGGTCTTCACCGTGCCCGCGCTGACCACCAGCGTGTCGGCGATCTCGGCGTTGGTCTGACCGCGTCCGATCAGGCCAAGGACCTCCAGCTCGCGAGCGGTGAGGGTCGCCAGGGCATCGTCGTCGCGGGGTGGCGGCGTCGGCGCCTCGCGGTAGACGGTGAGCACGCGGCTGGTCACGCTCGGGTCGAGCCACGCTCCGCCCTCGGCGACGATGCGCACCGCCTGCTGGAGATCGGCGGCGGGGATCCCCTTGAGCACGAAGCCCGACGCGCCGGCGCGGAGCATGCCGGCGAGCGCCTCATCGTCGTCGAACGTGGTGAGGGCGAGCACCGGGGGAGCGCCGGCGTCGAGGAGGAGCCTGCGGGTTGCCGCAACCCCGTCGAGGTTGGGCATGCGGACGTCCATGAGGACGACATCGGGGCGGGATGACGCGACCGCGGACGGCACCTCGGTCCCGTCGCCGCATTCACCGACGATCTCGAAGCCGAACTGCACGCGCAGGATTCCGCGCAGACCGGCACGGACGAGCTCCTGGTCATCGACGAGGAGGACGCGGATCATCTGCCCGCCGGCCCCGATGAGGACTGGAAGGGCAGGGTCGCGTGCACCCTCCAGCCATCGCCTTGCGGCCCGGCGGCGCAGCGCCCGCCCACCGCTTCCGCGCGCTCGCGCATGGTGTCGAGGCCCATGCCGGCGCCGGCCCCCGGCGCCCCGGCGCTGTCCACCGTGAGCTCGACGAGCCGGGGCTCGGCGATCAGGCGGACCGCCACGCGTGAGCCCGGCGCGTGCTTGGCCGCGTTGGTCAGCGACTCCTGGGCGATGCGGTAGGCGGTCGCGCCCGTGGTCGCCGGCACGTGCGTCAGATCTCCCTCGAGACTGAGGGAGATGTCGGCGCCGGCGCGCCGAAATTGGTCGACGAGCTCGCCCACGGCGTCGATCCGCGGGACCGGCGCCGCGATCTCATCGCCGGTGTCCGAGCGCGACATGCCCATGATGCTCCGCACCTCGCTCAGGCTCTGGCGGCCCAACCGCTCGGCCTCCTCGAGCGCGCGGGCGGCGTCGGCGGGGTCGTACTCGACCGCGAGCCGGGCGCTCGAGACGTGGAGGAGCGAGACGGTGAGGCTGTGGGCGATGACGTCGTGAAGCTCGCGGGCGATCCGGTTACGCTCATCGGCGCGCGAGCGCTCGGCGAGCCCGGCCTGCGCTGCCCGCAGCTGATCGAGGAGCGAGCGCTCGTGTTGCACGATCAGCGCGGCCAGGGTGCTGAACGTGGTGCCGACGGCCCAGGCGCCCCAACCGGGATCGTGGCGGAACCATGCTTCGACTCCGAAGAGCACGAGGCTCGCGGCCCAGATCGTCAATCCGACCGAGCGACCGGCCGCGAGCACGCACCAAACGGCGAGCACGCACATCGCGAACCACCCCACGTTGGCCGAATCTCCCGAGCCGAGCACCGCGACGCCGGCGGTCACGAGCGCCGCGCATGCCAGCACGCCGCGCACATTCGCATGGACGAGGAGGAGGCCGCCGCCGAGCGAGAGGGCCCCAGCGGTGACGGCGACGCCCCCCGTGCCACGAGGCAGCCTGATCGCGAGGCCGACGACCACGAACACGGCGAGCGCGCCGAAGGCAAGCCAGCGCGCGCGCCGCGTCATGTATTGGGCACGGACTCCTTCTTGCGCCCGTGCAGCCACCTGTTGGATAGTACGGCGGGGGGATCGCCCGAGCGAGGAGGCGGACGCCATCGCTACAGCGCGGCCCGTCGCGCGGCCGCCGCGGTGGCGACGACGGCAAGCCCGGCCACCACGATGAGCGAGACGCTCGCCGTGCCCAGGCCGAGCCAGGGATCGCGAATGGCGTCGGTCACCTGGGTCAGGGGAAGAAGGTCGGCGGCCTGGCGCATGGCCT
>DATCEM010000229.1:0-11874 GCA_036510175.1 Solirubrobacteraceae bacterium
CATCAGCGCTCCCAGGAGGGCCGCACCGGCGAGCACCGCGGGCCAGCCGAAGTTCCACCACAGCTCGCCCTGCATCGAGATCGGCGACCCGACCGAGACCCCGGGGTAAAGGTACTTCGACACCTGCTCATCGACCGGCTGCGGCTTCCCCGGCCATAGCGCCCGGGGCGCGAAAGCAGAGGGGATCGCCAGCAGGCTGCTCCCGTCCAGATGGGGCACCGAACGGGGGACGAGCTCGCCGAGAGTTACGAGATTGTCGAACGGAGTTAGGTCCGCGACGGCGTAGGTGCTCGGTGGCGTCTCCAGCGCGAGGGTCAGGGCATGCGAGGTGGAAGTGCTCTGCGTATAGCTGCGCACGCGCTCGGCGAAGGCGAGCAGCGCCACGGCCGCGAGGGCAATCACACCTCCGGTTAGCGCGGTGCGGCGACTCGGCGGGCGGGCGGCCAGGTAGACGGCACCCGCGGCAAGCGCTCCCAACACGAGGAGCCCGCGCAGCTCGAGGGCCACCGCCGCCGTGACCGATAGCGCGGTCGCGGCGCCAAAGATGATCAGCGTTCGCCGTCCCGCGCCGCGAAGCAGGCGATCGAAGGCGAATAGTCCCGTAACCTGGACGATCCACACCCCCGCGATGCCGTAGAAGCTCGACTCCTGGTTCGCGCGGATGCTCGCGGCGTGGTGGAGCAGCGCCGACGGACCGCCCTGGCGTAGGAACAGCGCCCCCCAGAGGATGGTGCCGAGGGCGAGCAGCGCGAACGCGGGCCGCAGCGCGATGTCGGGCCCGGACCGCTTCGCCTCGACCTCGGGCGGGTCGGCGGGTGCAACGAACAGCGACAGGTAGCCGATGCCCCAGGCGGCGCACCCGAGCGCGCCGATGGCGACCGCCCAGGTCAAATCGGCGCGCGAGAACCCGAGCTCATAGAGGGGCACGGTCGTCGCCCTCGGGTCGAGGAACAGGTCGAGGGGCCGGAGCACGAACAACGCGGCCCACAGGAGGGAGATCAGCGAGACCGGGCTCCTAGCTAGCGCGGCGATGGAACCGCCGGCTGCCCGTCGCGCGCCGCTCAGAACGAGGAGCAGTGACCCGATGACCAGCGCGAGCGCGACGATAAAAGCCGCGACGCTGCCGCGATCGACCACGCCGGCGGCGAGCAGGGCGCAAACCCCAAGGCACCCGAAGAGCCCCGCTCGTTCGGGTGCGGCGGGGCAGGATGTCCACGCGGAGAACATTTTCGCGCCATGAGCCCACGCCGCCCGACGAACCATCACCCAGTAGCGGGGCGGCACCCCTTGGCGGCTGGGCGCCGATCGGCGAGATGACGCCGCGCGCCGAGCCAGAACCGCCTGGCGAACCAAGGTCGCCCGGCCGACCAGGGCTCCGCCGACGCCGGAAGCGGGCGGGCTCACCACGAGGGCCTCGGTCCCCCACCCACGGCGCAGGAGCACAACGATCGCCACGACCCGAGGTACGTTGCAGGCGGCGAGCGCGAGCGCCGTCGCCACTGCCAGACCCAGCACCCCCATCCCCGGCTCGAGCGCCAGGCCGAAGCCGACCACGCACACGATGAACACGACCATGTTCAGGAGCTCGAGCCTCGCCCGGTTGCCGACGATCAGCGCCTCGCCCAACGGACCGGTACACGCATCGACGAACCGTCCGGCGAGCAAGATCCTGAGCAGGCCTCCGTACGCCGCGTACCCACTGCCGAGCACGCCCAATAACGGCCTGGCGAAGATGAACCCGCCCAGCGCCGCGGGGGCGCTGAGCAGCGCCGAGGCAGTGCTCGAGCGCTCGATCAGGTGCCGGAGCCGGTGCTGGTCGCCCCGCGCGAGGGCCGAGGCGAGCAGCGGGGTGGCCACGGCGGCAACGGTGGCGGCGAGCCACGAGAAGGCGCTGGCGATCCTCGCCGCGGCATACAGGCCCGCCACTCCCCGTGCCCCCACGCCGAGTCCGGACGCAAGCCACACCGGCAGCCAGAGGCCGGTCTCGCCGAACGCCGTAACGAGCGCCGCCGGCACGAGCTCTCGGTCGAAGTCCTCACCCACCGGGGCGAACAGAGCCCGCACCGAATCGTGACCCACGCGCCGTGCGACGAGCCCGGCGGCGACCAGGGCAGAACCGGTGAGACAGGCGCCGGCGACCAGCGCCAGCACCACCCAGGAGCGGTCGAGGAGTGCGGCAGCGGGCACGGCGAGCAGCGCGCCGACGGACGGGACCACTCCCTGGACGACGCCCGCGAGCCCGACCTGGTCGTACCCGCGCGCGAGGCCCCCGAGTACGTTCGTGAGCGACCACGCCAGCGCGATCAGGATGCACGCCGCCGCGGCGCCGAGGAGCGTCCCGATCCCCGCCCTGGGGAGCAGCCCCGCGAGCAGGGGGACGAGAACGACGACGAGCGGCGGCAGGGTCCGGAGGAGCAGCGGCCGGTAGCTGGGGATCGTCCCCCCGGTTCCCGCGAGCTGGGCACGCGCGGCGTGCTTGGGCAGCAGCTGATCGAAGCCGAAGCGCAGCCACACGGCGCCGCACCAGCCGACCGTCCAGGTGACGAAGAACGCGGCGGCGGCGGCCGGTCGGTACCACGTGGTGACGAGCGCCAGCTGACCGAGCAGGAGCAACGCATTCAGCGCACGTGAGAGGAAGAATCCCGCGCCCGAGCGCACCACCCCCGAGGACGCGAGCTCCCGAACCCTCACGTCCGCCGGCGCCAGAGAACGCCCGTCCAGTCGATGTGCTCCAAGGGCTCGGTGACCTGAGCCTCGCGGCGGAAGTCCTCGACCGCCAGCCGGCAGGCACCGACGGCGCCGTAGTCGTCGACGATGACGAACCCGCCCGGAGCGAGGTCCGGATACAGATTCCGCAATGCGTCCATGGTCGAGCCGTACATGTCCCCGTCGATCCGGATCACCGACCACGTGTGCCCTGCGAGCTTCGGCAAGGTGTCGCTGAACCAGCCCTCGACGAAGCGTACGCGCTCGTCGAGCAGCCGGTAGCGCCGGAACGTCGCCTCGACTTCGCTGCGGTCGACCGCCAACTCGGGTTCCCGGTGCAGCCGTAGGCCCCGGTCGGCAGGATGGAGCTCGAGGTCGGGCGGCGGCAGTCCGGCGAAAGAGTCCGCGCACCACACGGTGCGCTCGTCCTCGCCGTGAGCCGCGAGAATCGCCCGCATGAGCACGCAGGCGCCGCCACGCCACACACCGGCCTCAATCAGGTCTCCCGGGACGCCGCCGTCCAGGACGGTCTCGACGCACTCGCGGAGGCTCCGCAGCCTCACGGCTCCGATCATGCTCTGCCCATATAGGGGCCAGTCGCCCCGCCCTTCGACCGATGTCGACTGTTCGATCGCGCGCAGGCGGAGAGAGACCCAGCCCGCGCGGCGCGCGAGGCGCCGCAGTCGTCGAGTAAGCGGGTTGGACCCTGGAGGCACCTCGTCGGCGTACGCATATAGCGAGTGCCCCACCGCGGCCTCCACCAGGTCGATATACCGGCTCCCGAGCTCCTCTCGTCCCACGGGCCGCAGCTTACGCTGAGCCGAGCCGAGAATCGCACGGGTGCGGTGGCGCCCGATACGCTGGCCAGCCCGGCGACACCCCTCTGTTATGCACCGCCTCCTGATCATCAGCGCCGAAGTGACGGGCGACGAAATGGCGGGGCCGGCGATTCGCGCCCTCGAACTCTCGGGGGCGCTGTCTGGACCGTGCCGGGTCGAGCTCGCGGCACCGCACGGGAGCTCATTGCCCACGGGCCATGCGCTCCCGCTCCACCGCTACGACCCGCGGCGCCCTCGTTCGCTGGCGCCGGCGCTGCGAGCAAGCGACATCGTGCTTGCACCGCCGCTCGCTCCCGGACTGGCCGCGGCGATCCATCACGCGGGCCGGCCATGGATCGCCGACCTGGTCAATCCGGAGCCGTTCGAGGGCCTCGAGTTCGGGCGGGGACTGCCGCCCGCGCGCCGGCGCGCGCACGAGATCCTCCGGGCTGACCGGCTCGCCTTCACCGCCCGCAGCGCGTCGGCCTTCGTTTGCGCCAACGAGCGCCAGCGAGACATGTGGCTTGGCTTCCTCGCCGCCCATCGGCGCCTGAGGGGATCCGGCTACCAGTCCGATCGAACGCTCGAGCGGCTGATCGCGCTCGTGCCCAGCGGCATCCCCGAGGCGCCGCCACGGCCGGCGGCGCGACCCGCCATCCGCGGCGTCCACGTGGCCGCGGACGCGCGCCTGGCTATGTGGAACGGGGGGCTGTGGGACTGGCTCGATCCGCTCACCGTGATCGAAGCGATCGCCATCCTGCGCCGCTGTGACCCGCGGTGGGCGCTCGTCTTCCTGGGCAGCGACCGACCGGCGGGGCCGCGCCACATGACCATGTCCCGACGGGCCACCGAGCTCGCCGAAGCCCGCGGGCTGGTCGCCGAGCGGGCGGTCCACTTCGAGCCCGGGTGGACCCCCTATACGGAGCGCGGGGCGCGGCTGCTCGAGGCCGACGTCGGGGTATGCGCCCATCCGCTCAGCGCCGAGACCCGGTTCTCAGCACGCACCAGGCTCCTCGACCTCCTGTGGGCGGGTATTCCCGCGGTCGC
This sequence comes from Solirubrobacteraceae bacterium, assembly GCA_036510175.1. Lineage (GTDB taxonomy): Bacteria > Actinomycetota > Thermoleophilia > Solirubrobacterales > Solirubrobacteraceae > Palsa-465. The sequence continues at coordinate 4,572 of DATCEM010000229.1, forward strand.
GAGCAACGGAGACCCGTGGAGCGAGCGAATCGTCGCCGAGCAGCTCGGAGAAGTGGCGCCGCCCGGTGACCCCGCCGCCTTCGCTCAAGCTCTGCGCGCCAGCCTGGCGCCGGGATCGGACTACACCGCCTCGCTGGCCGCCGCCGCGGCCAAGCGCACGTGGACCAAGATGAGTGCGCCGCTCCCGGCGCTCTTCGAGGAGGCGGCAAACGCCGGCCCTCCGCGTCCCGGCCTCGTGGCGCGCTCCGCGGGACTACGTCACCGCGCCGCCTCGACACTCTCGGCCGCCGCCGCGCGGCTGGCCAAGCGCGCCTGACGCGCTGTGTTCTCTCATCCGAACGAATGAGAGAAGCGAGAAATCACCCTCGGTCGAGGGTGGATCAGTCGACCTGATGGCCGATGTGCGATGGCCGTGTCGTCCTTAGTTTGTGGTTCATGAACTGCTCAACCGCAAACGAAAGTAGCGCGACATGATCGAGGCCCGAAATTTGACGAAGCGCTACGGAGAGAAGACGGCCGTCGACGACCTCTCCTTCACCGTCAAGCCGGGGGTCGTCACCGGCTTCCTCGGCCCGAATGGATCCGGCAAGTCCACGACGATGCGCCTGATCCTCGGGCTCGACGCTCCCAGCCAAGGACAGGTGACGGTGAACGGGGAGGCGTACCGGGATTTTCCCGCCCCGCTGCATGAGGTCGGAGTCCTCCTCGAGGCCCGCTCCGTGCACACCGGGCGCTCGGCCTATCACCACCTGCTGGCGCTGGCCCAGACGCACGGGATTTCGCGCTCGCGGGTGCAGGAGCTGATCTCGCTCGTCGGTCTCGATGAAGTGGCGCACAAGCGAGCGGGCCAGTTTTCCCTCGGCATGGGTCAGCGGCTGGGGATCGCCTCGGCGCTGCTCGGCGATCCCGAGGTGCTGATCCTCGACGAGCCGATCAACGGCCTCGATCCGGAAGGGATCCACTGGATTCGGGATCTCCTCAAAGGGCAGGCCGCCGAGGGTCGCACGGTGTTCCTCTCCTCGCATCTGATGAGCGAGATGGCGCTCACCGCAGATCATCTGATCATCATCGGGCGCGGCCGGCTCATTCGCGACGTCGGCCTCGCCGATTTCGTGGATGAGTGGTCGAAGAACGTCGTCCGTGTGCGCTCGCCCCAGGCGGCGGAGCTCCGCGACGCGATCCTCGGTCCCGACATCCGGGTATCCACCGACGGGCCGGGCGTGCTCGAGGTCGACGGACTGACCGCGGCGCAGATCGGCGAAGCGGCGGCGCAGCACGGACTCGTGCTTCACGAGCTCGTTCAGGAGAAGGTCTCCCTCGAAGAGGCGTTCATGGATCTAACCCGCGAGGACACCGAGTTCCGCGCCCTCACCCCAACCACTGAGAACCTCGCCGGTACCGGCCGGCAGGAAAGGATCGCCGCATGAGCACTTCAGCCCCCGCAATCCCCCGCAGTCCCCGCTCAACGACCGCCACCGGAGGCCGGGCGAGCGGATCTCGAATCCGGCTGACCCAGGCCGGCGTCATGCGATCGGAGTGGACGAAGCTCTACTCACTTCGCTCGACGCGCTACGCCTTGCTCACCACCGCCGTATTGACGATCGGCTTCGGCCTGATCGCCAGCGCGGTGACGGCGTCGCGCTGGGCAACGATGAGCGTCGCGGACAAGGCGACATTCAGTCCCCTGACGACAAGCCTGCTCGGAGTCAGGTTCGGCGTGCTCGCCATCGGCGTGCTCGGAGTGCTCCTGATCACCGGCGAGTACACGACCGGCATGATCCGCTCGACGATGACCGCGGTGCCCAAGCGCCTTCCGGTCCTGTGGGCGAAGACCGGCGTCTATGCGCTCGTCGCCCTCGCCATGACCGTACCGGTCGCGCTGATCGCGTTCTTCGCCGGCCAGGCGTTCCTCTCGAGCCAGCACCTCCAGATCGCGTTCTCGCACGCCGGCGTACTGGGCGCCGTCCTCGGAGCCGCGGGGTACCTGACGCTCGCCGGTCTCTTCGCCATGGGACTCGGGGCGATCCTACGCAGCACGGCAGGAGGGATCGCGAGCTTCGCCGGGGTCATGTTCGTCATTCCACCGCTCGTGGAGATCCTTCCCTCGAGCGTCGCCAACTCGATAACCCCCTACCTCCCAAGTAACGCCGGGGACGCCATGATGCAGATCGGCCATCACGCCAACACGCTGTCGCCCGGGGCGGGCCTAGCCGTGTTCGCCGCCTACGCGGCGGTGGCCATCGGGGCCGCGGCCGTGCTCCTCGTCCGGCGCGACGTGTAAGGACGGGCAGGCGGAAAATCGCGCCATCGGCGGGCCAGGAGGATAGTTCCCCTATGCCCCTGGCCCGGCGATGGCGACCCCGGCAGTTCACCGCGTCGCGCGGCGATGCCATCGCCGTGCTCGGACTGAGCGCGGTGGTCATCGCCTCGGTGCTGGCGAATGCGATTCATGACGACCAGCCGATCGCTGTAGTCCTGATCCCCATAGCGCTGGCGGTGATTATTCTGGGCCGCCGGTTCCCAGCCGCAGCGCTGCTCGTCGCCGTCGCCGTCGACTCGGCGACCCCAGGTGACCGGGCCCTCGTGCTCCCGGTCATGGCGGTCCTTTACACGATCGCCGTGGACGCTCCGTGGAAGGTCGCGGCGGCGGCGGCCGGTGGCGCCGCAGTGGTGCCGATCATCGCGGCCGCGACGTTAGGGAGCGGCAGCGCGACCGACCACGGAGGCCTTCTCGGCTACGCGATCGGAGTTACCGGCTCGTTCGCGGCGGCGGTCGCCGTCGGCCTCTATGTCGGCGCCCAGCGCAGGGTCCGCGACGGCCTGCGCGAACGCGCCGAGCGCCTCGATCGCGAGCGGGAGCTCCTGGCCGATCGGGCGGTAGCACAGGAGCGCGTGCGCATCGCCCAGGAGCTACACGACATCGTCGCTCACAACGTGAGTCTGATGGTCGTCGAGGCGCAGGCCCTGGGCGCGACCGCGCGCGAGGACAAGGTGACTGAGAGCACCAATGCCATCGCCGACCTCGGACGGCAGGCGATGACCGAGATGCACACGACGCTGAGACTGCTTCGAGGCGATGACGAAGCCCCCGAGCTCGCGCCGCAGCCCGGACTCGCGCAGCTCGAGCGGCTCATCGAGCAGCTGCGCCGAGCCGGATTGAGGGTCGAGCTCACCGTCGAGGGCCAGCCACGTCTGCTCACCCAGAGCGTCGACCTCTCCGCCTACCGCATCATCCAGGAGGCACTGACCAACGTCGTCAAGCACGCCGCGGGCGCGAGCACCCGGGTGACCCTCGCCTATCAAGCGCAAGGATTGGAGCTGACGATCATCGACACCGAAGACGAGGGGCGCGCCATGCTCCACGCCCCCTCCGACGGGCACGGCTTGATCGGGATGCGGGAACGCGCTGCCCTGTTCGGAGGACGGCTGAGCACCGAGTCGCTCATCGACGGGTTCAAGGTGACGGCGACCTTGCCCTACGCGCCCGCGCCCTCATGACGAACCTACGTGTGGTCATCGCCGACGATCAGCCGATGATGCGGGCCGGATTCAAGGCCGTGCTCGAGGCCACCGGCGATATCGAGGTCGTGGCCGAGGCGGGCAACGGCGAGGAGGCCGTCCAAGCCGCCAACGAGCACGCGCCCGACGTCGTCCTCATGGACATCCGGATGCCGGGGATGGACGGGATCGAAGCCACGCGACGGCTCCCCCGACAGCGTGTACTGATCCTCACCACCTTCGGGATCGACCAATACATCCTCGAAGCGCTGCGCGCGGGCGCCAGCGGCTTTCTCCTCAAGGATGCGCCCACCCAAGAGGTCGTCGCCGCCGTGCGCGCTGTGGCGGCCGGAGATGCGGTGCTCTCCGCCGCGGTCACCCGTCAGCTCCTCGACCAGGTCGCGCGGCGGCTGCCCGCCGCCGTCTCCCGGCGTCCCGACGAACTCGACCTCCTGACCGAGCGCGAGCGCGAGGTCCTGCGCATGCTCGCGAACGGCCTGTCCAACGCCGAGATCGCGGCTGCCCTCGTGGTATCCGAGGCCACGGTCAAGTCGCACGTCTCCCACCTCCTCGGGAAGCTCGGCTTGCGCGACCGCGTGCAAGCCGTGATCTACGCCTACGAGACGCGCCTCATCGCCCCGTCGGAGTAGACCGCGCACGGCCCTCAACGGCCTGCCTTCAGGCCCGGACGGCCTCGATCGCCGGCGCCGCTTCTCTCAGCACCGGCTGGATGCGGTCCTGACGCTTGAGGTTCGCGTAGGCGACGGCGCCGAACACCGCTGTTCCCGCCAGAAGGAGGACGGAGAACCACTGGAGATACCAGCTCCCGCCGCCCACGTCGTACACGCTGGCCCGCGGCCACGCCATGTTGATCGTCATCGCCCCGCCGTAGATCACCGCCCCGAGATTGACCGCCAGTCCCCAGCGGCCCAGCGAGAACGTCTGCTCGTCGGCCTCGCCCCCGATTCCGCCGCGCAGGCGGCGAATGAGCTGGGGGATGGTCACGAACAGGTAGGCGGCATAGAGGGTGACGATGCAGGCGCTGGTGAGATCGGTGAACGCGGCCGGCTTGCCCAGGTTGACGAAGAGCAGCGCGAGGGAGAGCACGCCGGTGACGATCGCCGGGGCGATCGGCGTCCCCGTGACCCGGTTGACGTGGCTGAGGACGCGAGAGAAGGGAAGCACTCGGTCGCGCGACATCGAGAACATCATCCGGGTCGAGGCGGTCTGGATGGCCAGCGTGCACACCGAGATGGCCACCACCACGTCACAGAGGAAGATCTTCCCCACCGTGGTGCCAAGGCGCGAGGTGAGTACATAGGGAAGGCCGCCGGTGGCCAGCTCCCCGTTGCTCAGGCTGGGCGCAGCGAGGATGGCGGCAAGGAGGAGCAGCCCGCCACCGAGGCCGGAGGCACAGAGCGCCTTGATGATCGCCCGGGGGGCGGTGCGGCGGGGGTCCTTCGTCTCCTCGGAAAGCTCCCCCGCGCTGTCGAACCCGACCATCACGTAGGCGGCCATCAGGGCAGAGACGATGAACAGGCCGAAGTAGCCGCCGTGGGGCGCGCCCGTCTGGTGCAGGACGGCCGACGGGCCGCGCTTGGCGTGGACGAAGAGGAGGGCGATGAGGGCGGTGACGCCGATGAGCTCGCAGGTGACGCCGATCGAATTGATCCGAGACATCAGGTTGATCCCGATGGCGTTGATCGTCGTGGTCAGGCCGATGAGGATCGCCCCGAGCAGGCAGGCATTGGTCGCCCCGGTCGAGGTCGTCAGCGACGGGTTCCCGCCCACGAGCTCGAAGCCGCTCCAGATCGTCGGCATCACCACCTGGAGGGCGATCGCCGCGGCCGAGATGGTGACAATCTGAGCGATCAACATCGTCCAGCCCGCGAACCACCCCACGGTGGGGTTCGAGAGCCGGCGCGACCACTGGTAGATGCAGCCAGATATGGGATAGCGCGAGGCGAGCTCGGCGAAGCACAGCGCCACCAGGAGCTGACCGCCGAAGACGATCGGCCAGGTCCAGAAGAAGGCGGCGCCCCCGAAGGAGAACCCCAGGCCGAAGAGCTCGAACACCGTGGTGAGAATCGAGACGAAGGAGAAGCCGGCGGCGAACGAGGCGTAGGAGCCGAGCCTGCGGTGGAGCTGCTGGGTGTATCCGAACGCGGCGAGGTCCTGCTCGTCCTTGTGCGAGGTGGGGTCGGCGACGGTTGTGGTCATGTGGCGGCAAGCTATTTGCCCCCTCACGGGGGGTCACTGGCCGCTCGGACAAACTGGGCGAGGTCCTCCCCTCCGCCTGGCCATCAATCAGCCTCAGGTCGGGACGGCCGAGATATAGCTGCGCCAGCCGCCGTACTCCGTTATGTCCTCACTGCTCCGCGCCGCGTAGCCCTCGCAGACGAAGCCGACCACACTCTCCCCGTCCTCGAGCTCGATGCGCCCGAGGGCCAACGGATGGGGGACGTCGCACAGGAGGGCTCCGAGGGCCGCCGGCGCAAGCTTCCAGACCTCGACCTCGATATTCGTGCCGCCGTCGGCGACGCGGATGAGTCCCGGGCGTCGGGGCTCATAGCCGGCGAGCTCGTAGAGCCGATACTGGGGCCCGGTGAGGGTCCGCCGCACGAACCGCGCACCGCGTTCGGTGAGCTGCGCATTGAGCGGGAGGCCACTCATGTGCGCGCCGGCGACGGCGAGCGCGACGTCGCGGTGATCCTCCGGGGTGTTGTCGGTCTCGCCCAGCCACTGCGCGCCGAGCTCGAGGAGGCGGCGGTCCTCCCCTGCCGGGGCCAGCAGGCTGACCCCGAACGGCAGCCCGCCGGGTCGCGGCGGTCCGGGCAGGGCCAGGGCGGCGAGATCCATGAGGTTCGTCGAGTTCGTGAACCGGCCCAGGCGCTCGTTGACGGCAACCGGGTCGGCTCGGACCTGCTTGTGGGTCGGGTGCATCGGCGCGGTCGGCAGGAGCAGCGCGTCGACCTCCTCCCAGATCGTGGCGACCCGGCGACGGAGCTCGGCCAGGCGGTGCATCGCCGCGAACACGGTGACGGCATCGAGGTCGGCGCCACCACGAATGATCGAGGCGACGGTGGCGTCGAGGCCCTCCGGTTCACTCGCGACGATCGCGCCGAGATCAGCCGTACGCTCCGCCACCCAGACGGCGTAGAGCAACGGCGCCGCCTCGAGCAGGGGAGCGACGTCGACGGGCACCGCCGTCCACGTTGCGCCGGCCCGGTCGCGAGCCTGCGCCCACGCCGCCGACGCCTCCGCGTCGGGCTCGGCCTGGCCCGTCACCGGCAGCCCGACGACCTGGCGCCGGGGCCGGGTCGAGCTGACATGCCGACGGCTCCAGGGATCGTGGCCATCGGGCTGGGCGATGACCGCGAGGACCAGCGCCGCGTCGGTCACCGTGTGGGCAAGGATCGATACGCAGTCGAGGCTGGCACACGCCGGTACCACGCCGCGCGTGCTGAGCAGTCCCCGGCTCGGCTTGAGGCCGACCAGGCCGTTGAAGGCGGCGGGCACCCGACCGGACCCGGCCGTATCCGTCCCCAGCGCGAACGCGACCAGACCACTCGCCACGGCGACCGCCGAGCCCGAGCTCGAACCCCCGCTCACGAGCTCCGAACCGTAGATCGAGGACAGTCGCCCGTACGGACTGCGGCTCCCCACGAGCCCGGTGGCGAACTGGTCCATGTTGGTCTTGCCGATCAGCACGGCGCCCGCGTCCAGCAGTCGCGTCACGACAGGGGCGCTGGCCGCCGGCGCGTAGGCGAAATCCGGGCACGCGGCGGTGGTCGGCAGGCCGGCC
>DATCEM010000230.1:0-3054 GCA_036510175.1 Solirubrobacteraceae bacterium
GGGGCGACCTGCCCGGCGCGCGACTCGCGGTCGAGGAGGCGCTCGACCGGATGGAGCTGTGCACCGACGACGTCATGCGCATCGCCCGGGTCACCGCCGTGGGACTCGGCGCCGAGGCCGACCGCGCGCTCCGGGCACGAGACCTCGGCGACCGCGCGGATGCGCGCGATGCCCTCGCGCGGGCACGCATCCACATGCAGCGCCTACAGGCGGCGGCCGAGTCCGGCGGCCCCGTCGAGGCGGCGTGGTGCACGATCGGAGCCGCCCAGCTTGCGCGCGCTCGCGGGCGCAACGACCCCGCGCCGTGGCACCGTGCGGCGAGCGCGTGGGACGATCTCTCACTTCCCTACCCGGCCACGCTGGCGCGCTGGCGCGAGGTCGAGGCGCTCGTCGAGGCCGGCGATCGCGACGCCGCGGCGCCGGTGGCGCGAGCGGCGCTCGGAGCGGCACGGGGGCTCGGTGCGCGCTGGCTCGTCGAGGAGCTCGCGAGCCTTGCCCATCGCGGGCGGCTGGACATGGCGCAGGCGGGAGCCGACCCGGCGCCTGAGGCCGAGCGCGATGCAGCGGATCCCTTCGGCCTCACCCCGCGGGAGCGCGAGGTGCTGGCCCTCGTCGCCCAGGGCGCCACGAACCGCCAGATCGGCGCCAAGCTGTTCATGGCCGAGAAGACCGCGAGCGTGCACGTGTCCCGCATCCTCGGCAAGCTCGGCGTCCAGACCCGGACGCAGGCCGCGGCGGTAGCCCACCGCCAGCAGCTGGCGTGATCGCTCAGCGCCCGGGCAGGTGATAGATCACGAGCGTCCCCGTGCTCGCATGGTCGTTGGCATTGCCCTCGGGCAGGACGATCCGGCCGCCGAGGATGATCGGAGAGTTCCAATGGCCCGCAGCCGCGGGCAGCGTGTCGAGCACCTGGCCCGTCGACGGCTCATAGACGATGAGCTCGCCGCTGCTGGGGTCATAGACGTAGAGCAGCCCGCCGGCGAGGACCGGGCTCGTTCCCGCCTGCGCGTGCTGCCAGGCGGGGATGATCCGCGGCTGACCGGCGCTGCCGCCGAGCGTATATGCGGCAGTGCTCGAGTCGTCGCCCACGAACATCCAGGTCCGCCCGCCGTCGTGCCAAACCGCGGGCGTCGTGAGCACTTCGGCGCCGCCGGGGCTGGAGATGTCCTGGAGCTCGCCGCCGAGCCGGGCGGAGGGGCCACCCGTCGTGCCGTCGAGGCGGTTCAGATCGAGCAGCGAGAGGACCCCGGCCTTACCGCCTTGGACCGCCAGGCTGTGACCGTCCACCGTTCCGAGTAGCGCCGGCGAGGTGCTCCCGAGATCGAGGTCGTTGGCCGATAGGTGCGTTTGATCGGCCGGCGTCCAGCTGTGCACGAGCTTCAGCGTCGGGCTGAGCTCGAGCACGCTGTCACCCCAGTTCGTCGAGCCGTTGAACGCGCCGTTTCCCGTGGCGACGAGGATCCGCCCGCTACCCGGCTCGACCACCGCGCCCGAACGCCCCCAGATCGCGTTGTCGCCGACGGCGGTCGCGGCGGAGCACGTGTCGGCGCGGATGAGCTGATGCCGGTTCGAGCAGATCGAGTTCCAGATATGGGTGATCCTGCCGCTGGCGCGGTCGATGAGGACCACGTGGCCGTCGTAGGGCGGGACATCGCCGATGTAGCCGCCGGTGACGACGACCAGGTGGCTGCCGCTGAGGTTGAGTGCGGAGGCGATCTTCTCGTGCACGGGGTCGAAGGTGACGCTGACCGGCCAGTGGCCCGAGTGGACCTGGCGGCCGGTGGTGAGCGAGAGTTTGTGGATGAGGCCATCGGGACTGGCGGCGTAGACGTAGCGCCGGTCGGGGTCGGCGATCGGGGTCGCGGTGGTGATCTGCTCCGAGCCCTGGTAGGAGCCGATGTCGGGTGGCCGGTACTGCCACAGGATCGCCCCGGTCGAGGCGTCGAGCGCGAGCGTGCGCCCGTAGGTGGTGGTGACGACGATCACGTCGCGGACGCGCCCGTCGACGTGCAGGCCGTGGAGCTCGATCGGCGAGGAGTCGACGGTGCCGGGAAGATGGACGACGCGGGCCTTCAGGGTGGCGAGGTTCTTCGCGGTGATCCCCGTGTCGGCCGGGCCGACGTCGCTGCGCTGGGGGTCGTAGCCGAACTCCGTCCAGTCCCCGTCGGGGAAGGCCGTCGCGGCGTGCGATGTCGCCTGGGCGCCGGCGGCGACGGCGGTCTGGTTCGTCGCGTGCGCGCTGCCACAGCCCGCGACGACGCCCGCGCAGGCGCAGGCCATCGTGAGCGAGCTGCGGAAGCTCACGGTGCAGGCGCCAGGAGCGTGTTCAGCGTCTGGCCGAGCGACTCGAGGGCGCCGGTACCGAGCGCCGCGAGCGGAGCCGGCAGCTTGCTCGTGACCGACACTCCGACGGCGACCACCTGGCTGACGAGGGAGGGCACCGGTCCGGTGGCCGGAGGCGGGGTCGGTGTGCTCACCGTCGGGGGCTGCGTCGGCGCGCTCGGCGGCGCCGTGGCCGGCGGGGTGGCCCCGTGGCCGCCCGAGCCACCGGAGGCGACACGTTGGCCGCTGCCGCCACCGGCCGGCGATCCCCCGCCGCGCGATCCGGCCACGGGCGCGCCTGCAGGGGACGTGGCGGCCACCCGCGTCGGCGCTCGCCCGACCGGCAGGCTCGCGGGCACGACGGGGAGCAGGGCGGATGCCGTGCGGGGTGCGGCGGGGCCGCGAGGCAGATTCGAGGCCACGGGCACGGCAGGGCCGGAGAGGAGCTGGCCGAGAGCGCTGAGCCCGCCAAAGCCGCCGCCGAGCGCGAGCACGGCGAGCACCGCGATCATGGTCACGGGCGCCAGGAGAGCCACGCCGGAGGCCCCGAAGAGTTGACGCGTCCAAACCCGCGCGAGCGTCATGCCCCCCATGGTAGCCCCGCATGGAAGCCTGCCGCTCCGGTATTCGGGGTACCGGCGGCGGTACGCTCGCCGGTGCAATGCAGCGCCTGTCCATCGCCCGCTCGCTCCGCCTCACGCTGATCGCCCTGACGCTCGCCCTGGCTGTCCT
>DATCEM010000231.1:0-2472 GCA_036510175.1 Solirubrobacteraceae bacterium
CGAGGAAGCCCGTGATCCGCGGCGCACCATCCCCAGGGCACTCTACATATCGATCGCGATCGGCGCGGCCCTGTTCGTGTTCTTCGCCTACGCCACGGTCACCGGCTTCCAGTACGACGTCGCTTCGATCGGGCGCTCATCCGTCCCGTTCCTCACGGTGGCCGATCACTATCTCGGCGGCGCGGCGATCCTGGCCTGGGTCGCCGGGATCGTCTCGGTGCTCGCGACCCTCGTCTCCGGCGCGAACTCGCAGGCGCGCATGCTCTTCGACGGCGGCCGATCCGGGCTCCTGCCGGCGTGGTTCGCTCACCTCCGCCCCCGCAGCGAGACGCCGATAAATGCGCTGCTCGCCATGGGTGGCTTCGGACTCGGGATCATCGCCGTCTGGTGGATCCTCCACGTGACCGGCGCGGACACCGGCTCGACGAACCCTGTCGGCCTCTATGCCGAGTGCTCAACGATGGGGACGATCGTCATCCTCTTCGTCTACTTTCTGACGACTCTCTCGCTCCCGGTCTTCATGTGGCGCCGCCACCGAGGATCGTTTTCGCCGCTGCGGCACGTGGCGATCCCCCTTCTCGGGGCCCTGACCCTGATCGTCCCGTTCGCCGAGCTGCTAAAGCCGGGTCAGCCCGCGCCCTACGCAGAGTTCCCATACATCGCACTGGCGATCATGGCGGCTGTCACCGTGATCGCCTACCTCACCGTTCACCGCCACCCTTCCACCGGCTCGGGCGAAGGGATGACGTTCCCCGAGCAGTGAAGCGGGCACAGATTCACTTAGCGGACCGCCTGACGTCGTCTGGTCGCCGTGCAGGGCGGATTCACCACCGCCCGGCTAGTGGGCGGTCACGACGGCAATGATGACGAAGATCACCACCGCGGTCAGCGCCATTGAGATGTACTTGGGCTTCATCGGCGATTCCTCCTCTCCCGTAGACTAGGGAGGCATGATACTGAAAGTACTTTCCATCGTAAAGTATGTGGAGCGATGCTCCACCCGATGGAGCTGACGCCTCGACAGGCAGCGGAAACGCTCGACGACCTCGGGCGGCTCCACCGGCGTGCGCGCCAGTCAGCGGGCGTCCCCTGGTTTCCGCTGGTGTGCTTCGGTGGGCTGACGTTGCTCAGCTCCCCACTCGTGGCCGTCGCGGGCACCGCTGCGCTGCTGCCGCTGTGGCTTGTGGCCGGCGGCGCAGGAATGCTCATCACGCGCCGTCACTACGTACGCCGAGCCCACGAACTCGGGGTGACCGGCCGTGGACGGGGCGTATGGAGGCTCGTCGTCGTGATGTTCGGCGGCTGCCTGATCGCGGGCATCGCGGTCGGGCAGCTCAGCGATAAGCCCGCGGGCGTGCTCGTGCCGATCGTCGTGGTGTTCGCGGGCTATCTCGCACTGGGATGGATGCAGCGCGATCCGGTGGCGTCGCTGGCGATCGCGCCGGGAGTGGCACTGTCAGTCGGCGTCGCACTGGGAGGCGCCGAGCCCTGGATCGTCGAACTGATCTTCGGCGCGACCTTGGTGCTCGCCGGAGCTGGGCTACGCTCACGGCGGGCGCGCCCATGAGCCACCCAACCCGTCGCCTCGATGACGCAGTTCATCAGCGAACGCGGCTGGGGATCCTCACCGTTCTCTGCGAGGGCGGCCGGGTCGACTTCGCCTATCTGCGGAACACGCTCGAGCTCACCGACGGCAACCTATCGCGCAACATCAGCCGCTTGGAGGAGTCCGGCTACGTGCGCGTGGCCAAGGTGATCGAGAGCCGCCGGCCGCGCACATGGCTCAGCGCGACGCCGGCGGGACGCAGCGCGCTCGCTGCCGAGGTCACGGCATTACGCGAGATCATCGCTAGCGTCGAAGCCCGGCCCGGTCGACGGCCCTCACACCGGCCACTGGCCGAGCCAACCTGAGCCACGTTAGTCGAAAGGTTGCTTGGTTTACATCGCTAGAGACGTGACGGTGCCCGCGTCTGACAGGTGGTTCGGTCGGAGGTGTCGATGTCAGGACCGTCGTTGACCAATTCGTTCAGTCGGCCTAACGCGTGCAAGGCGGGGCGGGCCCAAGCCGACACGGAGCCGGCGCTCGCTCTACGCTCCACCGGTGTCCGGGCGCCCTCGCCGCATCCTCATGGTTTCCGGCAGCCTCCGGAAGGGGTCGACTAACACGGCGTTGCTGCGCACGGCGGCGACTCTCGATCACCCGGGCGTCGAGGCCGTTCTCTACACCGCGCTGGCCGATCTGCCGCATTTCAATCCGGACGATGATCCCCTCGGCGGTACGCCGCCCGCGCCCGTGGTCGAGCTCCGAGCGGCGCTCGCGGGCGCCGACGCGATCCTCTTCTCGACGCCGGAGTACGCCGGAGCGCTCCCAGGCTCGTTCAAGAACCTGCTCGACTGGAGCGTCGGGGGTGGCGAGACATACGGGATGCCCGTCGCGTGGGTCAACACGGCGGGGCCGGCCTCTCCGAGCGG
>DATCEM010000232.1:0-5435 GCA_036510175.1 Solirubrobacteraceae bacterium
CATGCTCAATATCGAGGAGCGGCGGATCGTCTGCACCTGTGAGAGCTGCTGGGCCCTTCGCTCTGGCGATGCCGAGTACCGCCCGGTCGGAAGCCGGATCGTCTGGCTTCCCGAGCTTGACATGCCCGACGACGTGTGGGCCGGGTTCCAGATTCCCATCGGGCTCGCCTTCTTCATGTACTCCACGACCTCGGAGTGCGTCGTCGCGATGTACCCGAGCCCGGCTGGTGCCACGGAAAGCGAGCTGCACTTCGACACCTGGAACCGGCTGGTGGAGCGCAATCCCGAGCTCAAGCTCGACCCGGACATCGAGGGGTTGATCACCAACCGTCTCGCCGAGCCGCCCGTGTATGCGATCGCGCCGATTGACCGCTGCTACGAGCTCACCGGCGCGATCAAGGCGAACTGGGACGGGATCTCCGGAGGCACGGGCGTCGACGAGGCCGTGGCGCGCTTCTTCGAGGATCTTCAGGCGAAGGCGCTATGAGCGCCCCGGACGAAGACGCCGTGGGCGGTCCCGGGAACGGGGCTCCGGCCAAGCCGGGCGCCAACGGCGGGGGCAAGGTGCCAACGGGCGGCGACGGCGGCCGCGGCACCGGTAAGCCGGTGGCGGCGAGCGATAGTCCGCCGTACAGCCCCAGCAGCCGGGCCGCGTTCGCGGCGGGTGCGATCGCGACGATGAAGACCGAGGCATGGCCCGAGCCCGACTTCTCCGTGCTCGGCGTGACCGCGGTCAGGTACGCGGCGGCGCCGATGCTCAACTTCGATCTCCATGTCGTGGAGTCGAGCGGGCGGCAGGTCTACATGATCGCGCTGACCATCCAGGTGATGATCGAGCCCGCGCGCCGCTCCTACGACGCCGACACCCATGAACGCCTCAAGGGGCTGTTCGGCGCGCCCGAGCGCTGGGCGGTGACGACCCGCAGCCTGGTGTGGGCCCAGGTCGACGTCGTCATCCCGGCGTTCACCGGGTCGACCACGGTGTCGGTGCCCATCACCTGCTCCTACGAGCTCGAGGTCGCCGCCGCCAAGTACTTCTACTCGCTGCCCGACGGCGAGGTGCCGCTGGCCTTCCACTTCAACGGCACGATCTACTACAAGGACTACGACGACCGGATGCAGATGGTCCTCGTCCCCTGGACCAGGTCGTGTGACTACCGGATGCCGGTGTCGACGTGGAAGGACCTGATCGAGGCGTATTACCCGAACACCGCCTGGGTGGCGCTCAACGCCGCGACGATCGACGCGCTCCAGCGCGAGCAGGTCAACCGCGGGCTGGCCACCGCCGACGACTGCATCATGAAGCTGCTGGAAGAGAGCTCGTAATGCCCGAGATGCTCGAGCAACTCGTCGAGTCGCTCCTCTTCGAGGGCTATGCCCTCTACCCGTATACGCCAGGCGCGACCAAGAACTCGACGCCGACGCCGTTCGGGATCGTCTATCCGCCCGTGTACGCGGAAACGCTGACGAGCACCTTCGACCATCTCGAGCTTTGCTGCGTGCTCGAGGCGCCCCCGGACGCGGCCCTCGCCGCCGAGGTTCGCTTCCTCGCCGCCGGCGGCGACCGCCACAAGGCCGCCGAGCACCGGATCGACCTCTCGGGCAAGATGGTCGGCGTCCTCGAAGACGCCCCGATCGAGCTCGAGAAGCGGATCAGCGGCGACGGCGGTATCGAGCTCGTGATCGGCGTCAGCCTGACCACCCGCCCGCTCCGCGACGGCACGTTCGAAGTCAGCGTCCGCGTCGAGAACCGCACCGAATGTCCGACCGGTCTCGACCGCGCGAAGGCGCTGACCTACTCGCTGCTCTCGACGCACCCGATCGTCCGCGTAAGCGGCGGTCGCTTCATCTCGCCGCTCGAGCGCATGAGCACCAGCTCCAACACCTATCCCGTGCTCGCGACCTCGACCGACGATGCGGTCATCGGGGCGACGATCGTCCTCCCCGATCATCCCCAGATCGCGCCCGAGAGCCGCGGGGGATTGTTCGACTCCACCGAGATCGAGGAAGCGCTCCTCCTCCACGTGCAGGTTCTCACCGACGATGAGCGGGCGGACATCGAGGCGCAGGGCGATCCCACGCTCATGGAGATGATCAATCGCGCTTCCGCCGCCACCTCGGAGGACATCATGGCCCTCCACGGTCGCGTGACCATCCGCGATCCCACTCCCGAGACCGTCCGCGATCCTCAGACCGACAGTCCGCCGACCGAGCCCCCGGGACTCGAGGATCCTCGCGCCGGCACGGACGAGGCGGTGATCGACGGTAAGACCTTCCGCCAGGGTGGCAAGGTGATCATCCGCCCTTCCCCCGACGCCGACCTGCACGCACGCATGCTCGACGGGCGCACGGCGACGATCGAGCGGATCTTCACCGACTACGACGGGAAGACGCATCTGGGCGTCACCGTCGACGACGATCCGGGCCAGGAGCTGATGCGGGAGACCGGCAGGTACCTGTTCTTCTTTGCCCCGGAAGTAGAGGTGATCGAATCATGAGCGAGCACGAGCACTCAGAGCCCGAAGAGCGGCCCCGCGAGCAGGAAGAGCCACCGTCGGACTCGACGCCGAAGCACGCCTTCGAGCAGAGCGCCGCCGAGCTGTCCTCACGCACTCCGGAGCTCAACTTCCTCGAAGGGCCGGCCTCCGAGCGCGTCCGCAAGGTCCTGGTGGCGGGAATCGGAAACGCCTGGATGGGCGACGACGGGTTCGGAGCGGAGGTCGTCAAGCGCCTCGGCGACGTCGAGTTGCCCCGCGGAGTCGCGGTGATGGACTTCGGCACCGGCGGCCTGAATCTGGCCTACGAGGTGATGCGCGGCTACGACGCGCTGCTCATCCTCGACATCTCAGAGCAGGGCGGCACCCCCGGCACCCTCTACGTGATCGAGGCCGACGAGGACTCGGTCGAGGCGGGGATCGAGGACGGCGACACCCTCAACCCGCACGGGATGGACCCCAAGACCATGCTCCGCTTCGTGAAGTCGATCGGCGCCTGGCCGGGCAAGGTCGTGGTCATCGCCTGCGAGCCGCACACGGTCGCGGAGATCGGCTTTAAGCTCAGCGAGTCGGTGGCGGGGGCCTTGGACCCGGCGGTCACGCTCGTGCTCGAGACGATCGCCGAGCTCCAGACCGACGCCGCCTACCAGGCGCAGCCCGCGGAATGACGTCATGCACGAGCTGTCGCTGAGCTCGGCCGTCGTCAACACGGTCGTCAAGCACGCCCAGGGGCGCAAGATCGAAGTGGTGAACCTGCGCATCGGGCGGCTGCGCCAGGTCGTCCCCGAGACGCTCGACTTCTACTTCGACTTCGTCGCGCGCGACACGGTGTGTGACGGGGCCCAACTTAAGTACGAGATCATCGAAGCGCGGCTGCGCTGCAATCCGTGCGCGAAGGAGTGGGGCATCGAGATCCCCGCCTTCCGCTGCCCGACCTGCGGCGGCAGCGACGTCGTGGTGGCCAGCGGAAACGAGTTCGAGGTCGAATCCATTGAAATTGAGTCGCCTGAGGCGACCGTAGAGGAGGCCGAATGCATCGCACCAAGGTGAGGGTCGTCGAAGAGGCGCTCGACGCGAACAACACGATCGCTCAGGCAAACCGGTCGGACTTCGATCGGGCCGGGGTCAAGGTCATCAACTTCATGAGCGCTCCCGGCGCGGGCAAGACGACTCTGCTCGAGCGCGTCGCGGTCGATCTCCCGGGCGTGCGCGTCGGCGTGCTCGAGGGCGACGTCCAGGGTTCGATGGACGCCGACCGGCTGGCGAGCCTGCACATTCCCGTGACCCAGCTCAACACCGATCCGAGCTTCGGCGGGGAATGTCATCTCGATGCCAACATGGTCCGCTCCGCTGTTCCGGCGCTGCCCCTGGACGACATCGACCTGCTGATCATCGAGAACGTGGGCAACCTGGTGTGCCCCGCCGAGTTCAAGGTCGGCGAGGACACGCGGGTGATGGTCACCTCGGTAACGGAGGGCGAGGAGAAGCCGCTCAAGTACCCGCTCATGTTCCGCGCCTGCGAGCTCGTGATCATCAACAAGATCGACCTTCTGCCCCATATCGACTTCGACGTGGACCGGCTGCTCTACAACATCGACCAGGTCCATCCGGACGTCGAGACGATCCTCGTCAGCGCGCGCACGGGCGAGGGGATCGACAGCTGGCGTGAGTGGCTGGTCCGGCTCGCGGCGCGCGAGGGGGCCGTCGCAGCGGGATGACGGAGGCCGCGCTCGGGGGAGTAGCCGCGCGCATTGACGGGCTGCTGCGCGAGCGCATCGACGCGAGCGAGCGCTTCTTCGCCGACGAGGCCGAGCCGCTCGCTCGCCTGTGTCACCGGATGGCCGAGCGCTTCTCCCGTGGGGGGACGCTGATCGCCTTCGGCCGCTCGCCGGGCGCCCGTTCCGACGCCCGCCACGTCGCAGTCGAGTTCGTCCATCCGGTGATCGTCGGCAAGCGCGCGCTCCCCGCGATCGGCCTGGCGGGCGAGGGTGGCGACCTGCGCGCCCAGGTCGCGCTCGTGGCGGGCCCCGACGACATCGCCATCGCCTTCGGCACCGACGAGGACGGCGGTGAGGCGGCCCGGGCGATCGAACTCGCACGGGCCCGGGGATGCCTGACCATCGCCTTCTCGCCCGCCGGCGCGGAGTGGGAGCCGATCCCTCCGAGCGTCGATCCCTACGTGCGCCAGGAGCTCATCGAGACCCTCTACCACGTCCTGTGGGAGCTCGTCCACGTGTTCTTCGACCATCGCGGACTGCTCCAGGGCCGCGACGAGCGGCGAACCCACGACGCCGGCGCCTCGAGCTTCCTCTACCCCTTCCTCGGCGAGCGCGACAGCGAGCTCGAACCCGTCGTCGAGGATGTGCGGCGCTCGGTGCTCATGAAGGCGCAGGAGATCTCCGAGCTGCGCGCGCAGACCCTGATCGATAATCGCGAGGCGCTGGTGGTGGCGGCGGAGGCATTGCGTACGTGCTTCGATCAGGGCGGGAGGGTCCTGGCCTTCGGCAACGGTGGCTCGGCCACTGACGCGATGGACGCGGTCGCCGACTTCCGAATCCCGGGGCGGCCCGACTGGCCCCCGCGGCCCGCGCTCGACCTGTGCGAGGACGCGGGGATCCTCACGGCGATCGCCAATGACGTCGGCACCGAGTTGATCTTCTCCCGCCAGGTGATCGCCTACGGGCGCGCCGGCGATGCCCTGCTCGCCCTGTCGACCTCGGGCAACTCGCGCAACATCATCGAGGCGCTGGCCGAAGGTCGCCGTCGCAAGCTCCTGACCATCGCCATGGTCGGCTACGACGGCGGGCACGTGGCGTCGGACGGGCTCGCCGACCACGTGATCGTCACCCGGTCTGAGCATATTCCCCGGATCCAGGAAGCCCAGGCGAGCGCCTACCACGCGCTCCGGGAGCTCGTCGAGCTGGTGGGTGGGGGATCGGG
>DATCEM010000233.1:0-3337 GCA_036510175.1 Solirubrobacteraceae bacterium
CCCGGATGAGGGGGCGAGCAGGCCGGTGAGCATCTTGATGGTGGTCGACTTGCCGGCGCCGTTGGGGCCGAGGAAGCCGTAGATCTCGCCCGGCGAGACGGCGAGGTCGATCCCGTCGACGGCCCGCGGTCCCTTGCGGAACTCGCGCACCAGCTGCTCGACTTCGATCGCTGCGGCCGCCTCGCTCATCTGCGTCACAGTACCTAAAACCTTGATGTTGTCAACTATCGATCAAGTCAATAAACTGGAGTCATCATGGCCACGGTGACCACCCGCCCGCAGTCCCCGGCCGACGAGGCCTGGGTCATCCTGCGCCGGCTCCTGCTCGCCGGTCGCCGGCGCTTTCTCGCGGCGGCGTCCGAGCTCGATCTCCACCCGGCCCAGGCGGGCGCCCTGCTCCAGATGGAGCCGGAGATCGCCATGCCCATGCACGAGCTCGCGACGATCCTCGCCTGCGACAACTCCAACGTCACGGGCATCGTCGACCGCCTGGAGGCCCGCGGGCTGGTCGCGCGCCGACCGTACGCCCAGGATCGCCGGGTGAGGCACATCGTCCTCACGCCCGCGGGAGCCGAGCTCCGGGACCGTGTCCGCGCGCGCATGGCCGACCCCCCGGAGGCGATCAGGCGCCTCTCGCCCCAGGACCAGCGGCTGCTGCGCGACGTGCTGCGGCGGGCCGTCGAGGGAGACTGAGGCTCGGACCGCTACGGGCCCGCGGGCTGCACCGGTGCCAGCCGTTCGCGCAGGAGCTCATCCCCGACCCGCGCGCTCGCGGGGTGCTGGGTGACGACCTCGATGAAGCTCTCCGCGTCGATCATCAGGACACGCGCCGGCGTCTTGGCGGTAACCGTCGCGGTGCGCGGCACGCGGGCCAGGAGCGCGACTTCGCCGACCCCCTCGCCGCGGCCGACGGTGCGCAGGGGCAGCGATCGCTGCGTCACCTCGAGCGTGCCGTCGACGATCGCGTAGTAGCCGTCGCCGACCTCCCCTTCGCGGATCAGGCAGTCGCCGGCCGCCACCTCGATGGCCTTCGACGCGCGCGCCAGACCCTCGAGCGCGGGCGCGCGCAGGGCAGCGAGGATGGGCAGCGAGCGCAGGAGCGCGACCTCGACGACGGGCACGTCGGCGTGGGCGTCGATCCCTCTGAGCTGCCGTCCGGTGATGAGCAGGAGCGCGGGAAAGATCACCGCGAGGCCGGCGATCGCGCTGCGCGCTCCGAGCAGGGCGACGAGTGCGGGGGCGAGCAGCGAGCCGAGCGCGAGCCCGGCCGAGTCGAGCGTCTCGAGCAGTCCGAACACCCGCGCCAGCACCTGGGAGGAAACCGTCCGCTGGAGCAGGGTGCGGATGGCGACGTCGAGGAGCATACGCGCGGCGCCGGCCAGCGCGAGCAAGGCGAAGGCACTGAGGACCGTCGGCCACAGGCCGAGGGCGAGGAAGGCCGCGGCCCACACGAGCGCGGCCACGGTCAGCGGCGGACCGAGCCGGGGGCGGCCCACGAGGCGGATCGTCATGAGGATCCCGAGCACGCCGCCGGCACCGAAGGCGGCGTTCAGGTAACCGGCGCCCGGGCCGCCGAGACCGAGCACGCGGATGGCGAGCACGACGAAGAGCACATCGAGCGCGCCGATGATGACGAACTGGGCCCCGAGCAGGCAGACGAGGATGCGAGCCGGGCGATCGTGCGCGACATCGCGCACCACGGAGACCGCCTGGCCGAGCGCCGTAGCGTCCGTCGGGCCCGCCGGCGCCGGCCCGCGCACGGGAGCGACGAGGACGGTCGCGCATGCCGCCACGGCGGCCATCACCGCGAACACGGCGGCCGGTCCACTGAGGGCGATGAGGGCGCCCGTCGCCACCGGCGCGATGAACAGGCTGAAGCTCTCGATCCAGCCCGACATGACGTTCACCGCGGTCAGCTCGTCGAGGCCCCGGACGAGCGAGGGCACGATCACCGCCTGGGTGGGCCGCGTGACCGTGACCGCGCTGGCCGCAAGCGCCGCCAGGGCATAGGCGATCACCGGCGGGCCCGAGAGCGCCAGGGCGAGTGCCGTCGCGCCCATCGCCGTTGCCTGTGCCACGTAGCCGAGCGCGAGCACGCGCGCCGGAGGATGCCGATCGGCGAGCGTCGCCGTAAACGGCGCGCACAGCCCCGAGGGCACGAGCTGGGCGAGCGCGACGAGGCCGGCGGCGAGCGAGCCGCCGTGCCGGTACGCATACACAAGCATGGCGATCCACACGCCCCACTCCGCCGCATTGAAGCCGGCGAAGGCGAGCAGGGTCCGGCGCAGCTGGGGATTGGCGTACACCGAGCGCACGGCACTCGCGAGCCGGCCCGAGCGCACGACTGCGTTACCGGCTGCTCGGGGCGACGTCGAACGTCGCGCGCTCGCCGGGGGTCAGTGCTCTCACGCTCTCGCGCGCGGCGAGCTCCGAGAGCCGCGTCGCGTCCTCGCACACGTCACAGGTGTCCCAGACCCACAGCACGTGACTCGTGTCCTCGACCGCGAGCTCGCGGCTATCGGGCGAGAACACGAGCGTCTGGATCGCACTGTCGATGGTGTGCTGGCGCACGAGCTGGAGCGACCGGGCGTCGTACTCGTCGACCGTCCCGTCCTGACGTCCGATGGCATAGAAGCGGCCATCCGGCGACACCGCGAGTACGTTGCCCTCCGTCTGCGCCCCCGGGACCTCCACCGCCCTCCCGGAGGCCAGGTCGACGCGCACGAATGCTCCCCCGAGAACGGCGACGAGGACGTAGCGCCCGCCGGGCGAGAGCAGTGCGCCCGACCCGGCCGCCCGGTCGGGCAGCGTGATCGTCCGCGTCACGTGTCCCGTTTGCAGGTTCCACACGACGACGTTCAAGCACCCGTCGGAGATCGCCATGAGCCGGCTGCCGGGAGCGAAGGACGGGGTGGTGGCGGCGCAACCGGCGCTGCTCGCGCCGGTCTGGAGATCGCGGACGGCGCCGGAACGGGGATCGATGAGCCCAGCGTGGAGTCGATCTCCATCGACGTAGGCGACGGCGATCCGTCCGTCGGGTGCCACGCCCTGGGCATCGAGGCGCGGGACGGTCACCGCGGCGACGCGGCGACCGGTTCGGCCCTCGATCTCGATGATCCGGGGGCTCTTCGAGCTCGGGTCCAGGTAGGTGAGCCAGCGAAGCCCGGGGGAGGCGGCAAAGCACGCGGAGTTACATGTGTTGAACACGCTTTCGGCCGGGAACCCCGGGAACCGGCGCACCACCCGTCCCGTACTCTCGTCGACGATCTCGCCACGGTCGCCCACGAGCACGAGATCCCGGCCGCCGGGAGCGAAATCGACGGCGGGGTCGGCGGGA
>DATCEM010000234.1:0-4682 GCA_036510175.1 Solirubrobacteraceae bacterium
AGACGAAGGCGGCCAGGCCCGAGCGGGGGAGCGAGTCCGCCGCCGCCGCTCGCTTACCGCCCGGGCGGGCCAAGGCCGCCGTCGCGGGCAGGGCCAAGAGGAGGAGGAGCCCACAGATGAGCGCGATTCGCTTCATGACTACCCAAACTAACCGTCTTCAGGCCATGAAGTTCCGCTGCGTGGCCATTTGCACTAGCAGGGAGGGACCACGGCAGGCATCCGCGCCCCGCGATGTTCGCCGCCAGGCGAACTCGTAAGGGCGCGAAGCGCCCCGCGACGTTCGCCGTCAGGCGAACTCGTAAGGGCGCGAAGCGCCCCTTTCACGCGATCGTGTAGAGCGGGCCGTCGCCTCCCTCGGGCGGCGTGAGACGTCCGCCCTTGGCCGTGATCGCCCCGCACTGCACGCAGTTGGTGTAGTTGACGATGACGTCGACGGGGCCCGACTCGGGCGCGTCGTCGGGGATCTCATAGACGCCGGCCGGGCACATCCAGCGCCAGCCTTCGGCGATCTCGCGCGGCACGTGCTTGTGCACCCGGATGTGGTTGGGGGCGTCGTCGCGGGTGGTGTTCCCGCTGATGTAGACGCTCGAGAGCTTGTCGAAGGTGTATTTGTTGTCGGGCTTGGGATAGCCCTTGCGGGTCTTGCCGATGAACAGCGGCTTCGCGTCGTTGCGATGCCAGCGCCAGCGACCACCGGGGATGCGGCCCTTAGTGGCGATCATCATGTTGACCGCCGGCACGCCGAGCACGAACCCCCGCTGGAACGGCTGACGGGTGTTGCGCACCTGGTAGAGCTCCTTACCGATCGAAGAGTCCTCGACCGCGTCCTCGTAGGTGCTCAGCTGCTCGCCCTGCCTGAGCGACGCGTAGATCGCCTCGGCTGCAAGCTTGCCCGACTGGATGGCGTGGTGAACTCCCTTGAGGGCAACGGTGTCGACCATGCCCCCGGCGTCGCCGACGATCACGGCCCCCGGCATCGAGAGCTTGGGCATCGACCAGTATCCGCCGCCGGGGAGGGCCTTGGCTCCCCAGGCCACACGCTCCCCGCCCTCGAGGATGCCGCGGACGAGCGGGTGGAGCTTGAACTGCTGGAGCAGGTCGTGGGCCGAGGTGGTGGCGTCGGCGTACTCGAGGTCGACCACGAAGCCGATGCTCACGAGGTCATCGCCGGACTTCTCGTCCTTCATCGGGTAGAGCCAGGTTCCGCCGATCTGGCCGTACTTGGCCGAGAGCTTCAGCGGCCAGGGGCCGATCGTGTGGATGATCGGGTCAAGCGGCTTGGGGACCTTCCACACCTCCTTCACGCCAAGCTCCCAGACCTGCGGCTCACTGTCCTTGGCGAGGTCGAACTCCTTGATTGCAGCGCCGGTGAGGTGCCCCCAGCAGCCCTCCGCGAGGACCGTAGCCTGAGCCTTGATGTCGGTGCCCGGCTCGAAGTTGCGCAGCGGCTCGCCGTCCTTGCCCCGGCCCTTGTCGCCTGAGCGCACGCCAAGGACGCGAGAGTCCTCGACGATGAGCTGCGTCGCCGAGGTCTCGGTGAGCACATATGCCCCGCCCTCCTCCGCCATCCGCTGCTGATAGCGGGCGAGCGCCGACACCGAGACGACCTCGTTGCCGTGGTTCTTGAACGGCGGTGGCGGCGGGATCCTCAGCTTGCGCTTCCCGCTGGGGAGCAGGTAGACGGCCTCCTTGGTCACCTCGCCGAAGGCGAAGCGCTCCTGGCGCCAGTCCTCTCGGGTGAGCGAGGGGAAGAGCTCCTGCAGGGGCCCAGGGCGCATGACCGCCCCTGAGAGGTTGTGTCCGCCGCAGGTCTTCGCCTTCTCGATCACGGCGACGGGAACCTCTCCCAGGCGCTCCATCGTCTCCGGATCGTCGCCGAGCAGCTGGAGCAGCCGGTTTGCGCACGCCAGGCCGGCGGTTCCCCCGCCGACGATGGCCACCCCGACGTCGATGCGCTCGTCTTCGTCGTCGAGTCCGCGCTTGATGAACTCCTTGACCGGATCGACCGGGGGCGGGAACTCGCCGGGCGCGTGTGGTCCCTTGCCGTTATCGCTAGCGCTCACTTTCTACGACCCCTTCTTGGCCTTCACGGCCTCGGTGAGCTTGGGGAGGATCTTGTTCAGGTCGCCGACGATGCCGAGGTCGGAGAACTCGAAGATCGGGGCATTGGCGTCCTTATTGATGGCGACGATGTTCTCCGAGGACTGCATGCCGACCTTGTGCTGGATGGCCCCGGAGATCCCGGCGGCCAGGTACAGCTTCGGCGAAACGGTCTTCCCCGTCTGTCCGATCTGCGCGGCATACGGGTACCAGCCCGCGTCGACGACCGCGCGGGTCGCGGCCACAGCGCTGTTGCCACCGAAGGCGGCGGCGAGCTCCTCGGCGAGCTGAAAGCCCTCGGCCTTGCCCAGTCCGCGCCCGCCGGCGACGAGGACGTCCGCGCCCTCGATGTCGACGTCGGCGCCGCGCTGCTCGCCGCGCTGGACCATGCTCGCCTGGGTCGACCAGGGCGAGTACTCGATGTCCACGTCGACTACCTCAGCGGCGCCGGGGTGGGCGGGGTCGGATTCGATCTCGAACGCGTTGATCCGGCCGATGATGATCCCGAGGCCTCCCCGGTAATGCGAGACGGAGATCTTCGAGTCACCGAGGATCGGTCGCTCGGCCACGAGCTCGTCGCCTTCGGCGCGCACCGTGGTGACCTCCATCGTCACCCCGCCGTTGCGCCTGGCGGCGAGTCCCGCGCCGATCTCGAATCCGAGCAGACCGCCGCCGAACAGCGCGTAGCCGTGCCCGTGATCCTCGATCACCTTTGCCATCACGTCGATGACCGGCTGCGCGAGGCCTTCCGGGCCGCGGGCGCGGAACACCTTGGTCGCGCCGTAGGCGCCGAGCGTCGAGCACAGCTCGTCGCTCAGATCCTCGCCGCCGACGACGACGGCGTGGCATTCGCCACCGATCTCGGCGGCGCGCTTGGCCCCTTCGGATACCGCGCCGAGCGAGTTCTTGTTCAGCGTGCCCTCGTAGTGGAGGACGTAGGTCAGGATGTCGGCCATCTAAATCAGCTTCCTTTCATCGAGCCAGGCGATGATCTTCTCGACGGTCTCTGCCGTGTCCTCGTCCTCGATGATCTGGCCCGCCGCCTTGGCCGGGGGGTCCTTGAACTCCCCGCATTGCACGCGCGAGCCCTCCCCGCCGACGAGCGAGGGGTCGATCCCGACGTCGCCGGCGACGACGTTGTTCATGGGCTTCTTCTTCGCTCCCATGATCGCCTTGAGCGACGGGTAGCGGGGCTCGTTGATGGCATCGCCGACGGAGATCACCGCCGGCAGCTCCACCGACACCGTGTCGTAGCCGTACTCGGCTTGGCGCTCGCAGCGCAGTGCGCCGTCCTCGATGTCGAGCTTGATCACCTGCGTCAGCGAGGGCATCTTCAGGTGGTCGGCGACCACCGCACCGATCGTGTAGCACTCGCCGTCGTCGGACTGCTGGCCGAGAAGCACGAGGTCGGGCTGCTCGGATTCGAGCGCCTTCGAGAGCGCGTACCCGGTCGCCGCGACGTCAGACCCCGCGAGCGCGGCGTCGGAAAGGTGCAGAGAGCGGTCCGCTCCGAGCGAAACCGCCTTGTGGAGCGCGCGCACGGCGGATTCGGGACCCATGGTCACGGCGACGATCTCGTCGACCTCCACGGCGCCGCCCTCGCGAATCTGCATCGCCGCCTCGATCGCATGCGTGTCATACGGATTCAGGTTCTTTTCACCTGATCGGTCCATGCGCCCCGTCAAGGGGTCGATTCGCTTCTCGACGGCGGCATCCGGGACCTCTTTGACCAGGACGCAAATCTTCAACGTGCCTCCTCGGGTGTGGTTCCTTCGTGCTCGGTTTTGTTCATTCGATCGGGGATTCTACCCATTGACTGACGCGTCAATCGGTCGGTGGGCGCCGACCTCACGAAGCCGCGAGCTCGGCTCCCGGCGGGCAAGCGTCGGCCGGGCCGGGTCCGGTTCGGCGGCTCGGGTCGCCCGGCGCCTACTGCCGGACCGCTCCGCGGATGAAGTCGATGATCTCCTGCGTGGAGGCTCCCGGGGTGAAGACCTCGGCCACGCCCTGAGCCTTGAGCTCGGGGATGTCATCGGACGGGATCGTCCCGCCGACGGTGATCACCACGTCGTCGATCGACTGCTCCTTGAGCAGCTCGATGATGCGCGGGACCAGGGTCATGTGGGCGCCCGAGAGAATCGAGAGCCCGACCGCGTCGGCGTCCTCCTGGATCACCGTCTCGACGATCTGCTCCGCCGTCTGGTGGAGCCCGGTGTAGATGACCTCCATCCCCGCGTCGCGCAGCGCCCGGGCGATGATCTTGGCCCCGCGGTCGTGTCCGTCGAGGCCGGGCTTGGCGACGACGACACGGATCTTCTTCTGCGTGGAAGGTGCCATGGGACGGGGGGGCAGGCACGGCCTGCGAGGCGGCGCGCCTGCGGCGCGGGATCATAAGAGATCGCGCCCGCACGCCGCGGTTCCGGTTGCGCAACCGGCCCTGAGGCGATATATCACCGTTGCGGTGGGATTATTCGCGTGCACCCTCGCATCCCTACTCCTCGCGGGCAGCCCGCTGCCCCAGCGGGCGCTGCAGACCACGATCCAGGACGACACGGTCCTCCTCCACGGAACCGACGCGTCGG
>DATCEM010000235.1:0-2345 GCA_036510175.1 Solirubrobacteraceae bacterium
GAGCTGATCTCGGAGAGGGCCTTGATCGGGTCGTAGTTGAGCTTCAGCCGGGCCGTGATCGTCGAGACGCCCTGGGCGCTCGTCGAGGAGAGGTAGTCGATGCCGTCGGCGGCCGCGATCGAGCGCTCGAGCGGCGTCGTGATGAATCCCCTGACGAGGTCGGCCGTCGCGCCGACGTACACGGTCGAGACAGTGACAGTCGCGTTCTCGCTCTGGGGGTACTGGCGGACATTGAGCGTGCGGTACGCCTGGAAGCCCGCGATCAGGATCACCAGGTTGACCACGAGCGCCAGGACGGGGCGCTTGATGAAGAGGTCTGTGAATTTCATGGAGCGGTGGTTTGCCGACCAGAATCAGGAGTCGCTCGGCTTCGGGGCGATCTGGGCGTCCGGGGCGAATTCGTTGTTCACCTTGACCGTCGCGCCGGGGCGCAGGCGGAACACGCCGGACGTCACGATGGTGTCCCCGGCCTTTAGGCCGAGCGTCACCGCGACGAAGTCACCGCGGCGGATCCCGAGGCGCACGATCTTCTGGGCCACGGTCTGCACCTCGGCGCCCGAGTCATCCTTCGATGTGGAGACGACATAGACCGTGTCGCCGAAGGGGGCGTAGAGGACCGCCGTTGCGGGGATGGTCAGGACCTTGTCCGTCACCGGGAGCTCGACCGCGACGTCGACGTACATTCCGGGGTGCAGGAGGCCGGCCTTGTTGTCGAGCGTCGCCTCAATGCGGACGTTCCTCGTGGAGGCGTCAACGTCGGGGCTGATCGCCGTCACCTTGCCGAGGACGTTCTTGCCGGAGATCGCGTCGCCCGAGAGGCTCACGGTCAGGCCGACCGTCACCTGGTTCAGCTCGTCCTGCGGCAGGTAAAAGTCGACGAAGATTGGGTTCAGCGCCTGGAGGGAGACGATCGAGTCGCCGGCCTTCAGGTTCTGGCCGAGGTTCACGAGGCGAATCCCGAGCTTGCCCGAGAAGGGCGCCTTGATCGTCTTCTTCGAGATCGTCGCCCGGATGTTGTCCGCCGCCGCGATGGCCTGCTTCTGCGTCGCCGAGTCGGCGTCGAACTGGGACTGGGAAACCGTCTCCTTGTCGAGGAGCTCCTTCGTGCGCCGCAGGTTCTCTGTGGCGAGCTCCGCGCTGGCCTCGGCCGAGCGAAGCTGCGCCTCCTCCGCGGAGGTGTCCTGGCGGACCAGAATGTCGCCCGCGTTCACCGAGGAGCCTGCCGTGAAGTTGATCGCAGCGATCTTGCCGTCGAGCTCTGCGGCGACCGTCACGCCCTGCACCGCCGTCAGCGAGCCAACGGAGGTGAGCGCCTGCTGCCAGACCTCGGACTTCACTTCCGTGGTTGAGACCGACTCGGGCGGGACCTGCTGCTTGGTGTGGATCAGCGTCGTGATCTGCGAGACCTTGATCGCGACGATGATCGCGATGACGGCAATCACGGCCAGGATGGAGAGGAACGATTTCATGGGCTTGGTGGGTGTCTTATAGGGTTGGGTAAGTGGTAAGCAGGCTCAGGCCGGGACTGCCGACGTGGTCTTGGCCTCGATGTGCGAGGCCGGCGAGCTCGCGGCAATCTTGTTGAGCAGGCGCACGAGCGTCTTGCGCTCGCCCTCGTTGAGGGCCGACATCTGCGCGGCCATCTGCTTGAAATGCCCCGGAAGGATGCCGCGCAGGGCGTTGAGCCCCTTCGGGGTCATGTGGATCTGCATCATGCGGCGGTCACCCGCGTCGTGCTCGCGGTTGACGAAGCCGTCGCGCTCGAGGGGGTCGATGAGCCCCGTGATCGTGGCCCGGGTCACGCCCCCCATGTCGGCAAGCTCGGCGGGCGTGCGCGGTATCGTGCCCCCGGTCATCTTGTCATAGAAGAGCATCATGATCGTGAAGCGGCCCGGCGTCATGCCGTGCTCGTTCATGTAGGCCTCGCTCTTGCGGTAGGCCTCGTCGCCCGCCCGAAGAAGGTTCAGGTAGGCCTCACAGGCGGAAGGGTCGAGCTCGGGATGCAGGCGCGCCATGCCCAGAAGGCACTCATAGCGTGGTAGATCCTTAAGCATGAGATAGGTCATCGTGTGGTGAAAACGGCCGTCCGAATGCGAGGCGGCGAACTGGTTAGTTAGGTGGCTAATCATTCGGTAATCAAGCGATATTTCCATTTTGTCCCCGCGATAACCCGGGGCCGCGTCCAGCTCTGCGAGGACTCCCCTAGCCCGCGGGAAATACGCTGTCATACAGAGCCGCGCAGGCTCTAGGTTGGGGATGACACCCCGGGGCATTGGCAATCCCCCGCCGGACAACTTCCCTAGCGCGGGGCCGCGACCGGGGCTTCCTCGTTCTCGGTGGTGCCG
>DATCEM010000236.1:0-2177 GCA_036510175.1 Solirubrobacteraceae bacterium
GCGCCCCGCCGCGCAGGGCGCGCCGCCGCCCCGCCCCGCCGCCCCGCCGCCCAGCCGCCCCGCCGCCCCGCCGCCCCGCCGCCCCGCCGCCCCGGAACGTAACCCGTCACTCAGCAGGTCTGGCCGGGTATCGTCGGAGCGTGGCTCAGGCGAGCGAGAGCGGGCACCCACAGGTCGTCGGGCTCGGCGGCCCGGCCGGCGTGGGCAAGACGAGCGCCGGACGGCGGTTGGCCGCGACGGCCCGCGACCGCTCGGGGAGGTCGTGGCCGAGGCCGGTCGCCGGGTCGCGGCGGGGAGGGCAGCGCTCGTGGGCGGGAGAGCGTAACGCCTAGGTAATTCGACTTGATACCTAGATTAACGCGCTATGCTTCCTAGATATGGAGGACGCGCTAGGCGATTCCGCCCGGTCAGGCCAGGTGTGCGACGATCAACCCGCACAGGACGCGCAACACAAGGAGACAAGTCATGG
Organism: Solirubrobacteraceae bacterium; assembly: GCA_036510175.1. Lineage (GTDB taxonomy): Bacteria > Actinomycetota > Thermoleophilia > Solirubrobacterales > Solirubrobacteraceae > Palsa-465. The sequence continues at coordinate 470 of DATCEM010000236.1, forward strand.
GAGAGCCCAGCACTGATGGCGCTCTGCAGTCGCTGCTGATGGACCGGTCGCTGAGCGATCCGGCTCTCCTGGCAGCGAGCGGCAACGCGCCCGATTACGCGATTCTGCCCGAGGTCAGCGTGCTCAAGATCGGTGGGCAGAGCGTCATCGATCGCGGTCGCGCGGCGGTCTATCCGATCGTCGAGGAGCTCGTAGAGGCCAAGAAGAACTATCAGCTACTCATCGGAACGGGCGCGGGCACGCGTGCTCGTCACGCATACGCGCTCGCGATGGAGCTCGGGCTGCCGACGGGGGTACTGACCGAAGTCGGGGCGGCGGTGTCGGGCCAGAACGCGCAGATGCTCGGTTACCTGATGGCGCGTCACGGCGTTCCCGTGGTCGGCGAGGCCGGCGTCGGCGTGGTCGCGCTGAAGGTCGCGGAAGCCGGCGCGGCGATCTTCGCCGGCATGCCGCCATATGACATGTGGCAGCACGTCCCCTCCGAGGGAGTGATCCCGCCCTACCGCACCGACGCTGGATGCTTCCTCGTCGCCGAGGTCTACGGCGCGCGCCAGATGATCTACGTCAAGGACGAGGACGGCTTGTACACGGCAAACCCGAAGACCGACGAGAAGGCGACGCTGATCCCCCAGATCACCGTCGACGAGCTCATCGAGCTCGACCTGCCGGACCTGGTCATCGAACGCCCCGTGCTCGACCTCATACGCAACGCTCGCCACGTCAAGTCCGTTCAGGTGATCAACGGCCTGCGTCCCGGCTCGATCTCCCGCGCGCTCGCGGGGGAGCACGTCGGCACGATCATCTCCGCAGCATGAGCGCTTCCATCCGACTCAGGAGCACACGATGACTTCAGATCAAACATTCGCCACCAAGGACGTTGCCTCGGTCTTCGCGCGCCAGACGCTGCTCGACCGCGAGCTCGTCCGTCAGCCGGACCGACCGGTCGTGCGGCTCCTGCCGTGGCTCAACGTCGTGACTCTGGGTGGCCGCGCGATCCTCGACCGCGGCGCCGACACCGTGCGGCCGATCGTTGACGAGCTGCGCGCGGCGATGCCCGAGCACCGGATGCTCATTCTCACCGGCGCGGGGGTCCGGGCCCGGCACGTGCTCGGGGTCGGGCTCGACCTCGGCCTGCCCACCGGTGTCCTGGCGGCATTGATGTCGACGGAGGCCGAGCAGAACGGCCGTATGATCGCCTCGCTACTCGCCGCGGACGGCGTCTCGTACCTGTCGCACACGACGGTCGCCCACCAGCTCGCCGTCCACCTGTCCGCCAGCCGCGCGGTGGTGTCGAACGGGTTCGCGCCCTATGGGATGTTCGAGTTCCCGCCCGCGGCGGGGAAGATCCCGCCCCACCGCACCGATGCCGGCGCCTTCCTCCTCGCCGATGCTTACGGCGCGGCGAGCACGATCTACATCAAGGACGTCGACGGCGTGTACACGAGCGACCCGGCGGTGGAGGGCGGCGAGAAGCCCGAGCTCCTCCCCCGCGTCAGCGCCGCCGAGCTCCTCGCGAAGGGCGTGGAGACGCTGCCCATCGACCCCATCGTCCTCGAGCTCATGGCCACCGCCAAGCACGTCAAGGAGATCCAGATAATCAGCGGGCTGACGCCGGGGAACATCACCAAGGCCCTCGCGGGCGAGCACGTCGGCACGATCATCCACGCCGGCGGCTAGCCGCCGCCCGCGCGGCGCGCCCGGCGGCGGG
>DATCEM010000237.1:0-2069 GCA_036510175.1 Solirubrobacteraceae bacterium
CTCGGTCACATCGATCTCCCCGGCGGGATCGTCATCCAGCCCCAGGAGGTCGAGGATTGGCCCGACCACCGCGTCGTCGTGATCTCCACGGGCTCCCAGGGGGAGCCGCTCTCGGCGCTGCGCCGGATGGCCCACAACGACCACCGGATGATCAAGCTCCACAACGGTGACACCGTCGTCTTCTCCGCGACCCCGATTCCCGGCAACGAGCGCGCCGTGAACGAGACGATCGACCGGCTCTATCACATCGGCTGTAACGTGATCACCCCGCGTGACGCGCCGATCCACGCGTCGGGCCACGGCTACCAGGAGGAGCTCAAGCTCATGCTCAACCTGGTCCGCCCCCGCTACGTGCTCCCGGCCCACGGCGACTTCAAGCGCATCCACCTCCACGCGCAGCTCGCCGAGGCGGTGGGCATCGACCCCGATGACATCTTCAAGGGCGAGAACGGTCTGCCGCTCGAGATGGACGCGCGCGGAGCTCGCTTCGGCGCGCCCGAGCAGTCGGGAATGATCTTCGTCGACGGCGTCGACATCGGCGATCCGGCCGACGTCGCGCTCCGCGATCGGCGAATGCTCTCGGGCGACGGGATCTTCATCGTCGTCGCCACGGTGTCCGAGCAGAGCGGTGAGTCGGTCGTCCCCCCCGAGGTGATCTTCCGCGGCGTGCCCTTCATCGAGCAGGCCGGCGAGCTCGTCGAGGACATCCGCCAGGAGGTCGAGGCCTCCCTGCTCCGGGCCGCGAACGGCGGCATCCGCGAGATCGACATGCTCCAGCAGGAGCTCCACGACGACCTCGCGGCCTTCGTCTACGACCGCCTCAAGCGCCGTCCGATGGTCCTCCCGGTCGTCGTCGAGGTCTAGGGGGCGCTTCGCGCCCTTAACACTTCGGCTGACGCCGAAGGTCTAGGGGAATCGGCTAGCACCGGGTCTACTTGGTCACCGGCGCGACGTAGATGAGCTGTCCGTTGCTGAGGCGATAGACCGTTCCCACCGGCGTTCCGTGGCCGACCACGCGCTGGTTGGGCTTGAGGTGCAGGGGACGGGTGGTCTGATGCTTAGTGATCGTGATCTGCGGGGCCGTGCGGGTGTGGTTGATGAGCACGCTCGTGAGCTTGAGCGAGGAGAGCGCGGCGAGAAGGAAGGCGACGGCGAGGACGATTCCCAGGTCGAAGAGGTTGACGAGACCGTCGAGCGGGTCGCCGGCACGGTCTTCGCGAGTCCGGGCACGGGGGCTGGTCCGAATGCTCACGTCGTGGTCTCGGTCGTGGCGTGGGGCGGCAGCGGCTCAGCCGCTCGGTCGCTGGTGCCCGTGAGGGTGGCGGCCACGTATTGCACGTCGGAGTAGTCCTGGCCGTACAGGCGATCGCGGACGAGGGAGATGGAGAAGGCGAGCGCGCCGATGAGCAGCCCGGTCACGGTCACGCTGAACGCGACCTGGAGGTTACTGGTGAGCGCGCTGACGTTTCCGTGAGCGAGACCGCTCAGCGCCGGAGATAGCGGGATCAGTGTCCCCATGAGCCCGAGCGCGGGCCCGAAGCGGACAAGGATGCGCGTCCGCTCGAGGCGTCGCAGGTGGCGGTACTCGTAGTCGGCCAGGCGCTTGGCGATCCGCTCGTCGGCCTGGGGGAGGGGAAGCTGCTTGACGATCTCGGTGAGGACCCGCGCCATGTCGGGCGTGAGCGCGATCGCTCGCATCGCGGCGAGGGCCTTGGCGCTCTCGCCCGCTCGCAGAGCCTGCTGGGCGACGGCGAGCTGCTTCTCCAGGCGCTCGAGCGAGCGCCGGCGCCGGCGCGCGAGATCGATGGCGAGCGCCCCAAGCTCGGCGAGCACGGCCGCGAGGGCGACGATGGCCAGCGCGAGCACCGGGATCCGCAGCGCCCGGGCGATGTGGGAGAGCAGCCGCTCGACGCTCATCGGAGCCTCGACGTCGCGAGCCGACCTGGCGGGCCGTTCCATTCGAGCAGCGCGCCTCCGAGCAGCATCGCCAGCGCGCCGACGGCGATCCACACCCCCTCGCCGAGCCCGGTGGCGCGGGCGCTGAGCGAGCCGCTGCGCCCCGCTCGCGC
>DATCEM010000238.1:0-3799 GCA_036510175.1 Solirubrobacteraceae bacterium
CAGCGCGGCCCACCGCTCCCGTGGCGAGCCTCAGCTACACCAGCCTCGGGGAGTACGAGCGCTGCGGTTATCGCTTCTACCTCGAGCGCGTGCTCGGCCTGCCGGGGGTCGAACGCCCGGCCCCGGGGTCCGGCGGTGCCCAGGAAGAGGCAGCGGCGGGTATCTCGGCTGCCGACCGTGGCGTGCTCGTCCACGCGCTCCTCGAGACGCTCGATTTCCGCCGTGGGCGAGCTCCGTCGGTCGAAGAGGCGACGGCCGCGGCGGCGCGCGTCGGGGTGCGCGCGACGGCAGCCGAGGTCGAGGAGGCGGTGGGGCTGGTCGGGCGCTTCCTCGAGAGCGGGGTCCCGAAACGCCTGGCCGCGGCCGCCGAGGTCCGCCGCGAGGAGCCCTTCGGATTCCTCCTGGAGCCGACCGGGGTGGTGGTCGGCGGCTTCCTCGACGTGCTCGCCCGCGAAGGTCGCAGGATGCTCGTCGTCGACTATAAGAGCGACCGGCTCGCCGGCGCCGATCCGGCGAACGTGGTGGCGCAGGAGTACGCGATCCAGCGCCTGGTCTACGCGCTCGCCGCGCTCAAGGGGGGCGCCGAGGAGGTTGAGGTGCTCCACACGTTCCTCGAGCTTCCTGAGCGGCCGGTGAGCGCCGCCTACGTCCGCGCCGATGCGCAGGCGCTCGAGCGCGAGCTCTCCGGTCTCGCCGACGGCGTGCTGAGACGCGAGTTCACGGTGAGCCCGGCGCCCCACCGGGCGCTGTGTTACGGCTGTCCGGGCGAGGGCGGCTCGTGCTCATGGCCGCTTGAGCTCACGCGCCGCGAGCGCGTGGACACCCTGTTCTGATCGTTCTAAGACGCGCGGGGTGCACCGGCCGGGGCGCCTGACGCGGTCCGGAGGGCGTCGAACGGGATAGGTGATATGCTTGCGTCCTCAACGCTTGTGTAATCAACAACCAGGCACGTGGTGAAGTCACCTCGCGCCGCTCCGTAGGGAGGCAGCAATGGCCACGACAGACGCAAAGACCACCCCGATCCCCACCGGCACCTGGGCCGTCGATCCAGCCCATTCACAGGTCGGCTTCTCCGTCAAGCACATGGGAATCGCCACCGTGCGCGGCACTTTCACCGAGTTCGACGGCACGCTGGAGGTAGGCGAGGATCTCGAGCACACCAAGGCCTACGGCTCGGTCAAGACGACCTCGGTGAGCACCGACTGGCCCCAGCGCGACGACCACCTGCGCTCGCCCGACTTCTTCGACGCCGAGCAGTATCCGGAGCTGAAGTTCGAGTCGACCCGCATCGAGCAGGTCGATGACGAGACTTTCCGCATCACCGGCACTCTGGACCTGCACGGCGTGACCAAGGAGATCACCCTCGAGGCGATCGTCGACGGGACCGAGACCGACCCGATGGGCAACGAGCGCCTCGGGCTCGAGGTCGTCGGCCAGATCTCACGCGGGGACTTCGAGATGAAGTTCAACCAGGCGCTGGGCAGCGGCAACGTCGCCGTCTCCGACAAGGTCAAGCTCGCGCTCGACATCTCCGCGGTAAAGGGAAGCTAGGGACTACCGCTGGGGCTGGAGCTCGCGTGCACGGCTGCGCGCGAGCTTCACCCGAGCGGTGCCGTCGAGCGCGACCTTGCGCAGGCGGACGGCGTGGGGCGTGATCTCGACGCACTCGTCGGCGCGGAGGAACTCGAGCGCCTGGTCGAGTGAGAGCTCGCGCTTGGGGACGAGGCGGACGAGCTCGTCGGCGGTGGAGGAGCGGATGTTCGTGAGGTGCTTCTCCTTGGTGGGATTGACGTCGAGGTCCTCGCCGCGCGAGTTCTCGCCGACGATCATCCCCTCGTAGACCTCGTCACCGGGCTCGACGAACAGGGTGCCGCGCTCCTGGAGGTTGAACAGCGCGAAGGCGGCGACGGTACCGCGGCGGTCGGCGACGAGCGAGCCCGTCGGGCGGGTGCGCAGCTCGCCGTGCCACGGCTCCCAGCGATCGAAGACATGATGTAAGAGCCCGGTACCGCGGGTCTCGGTGAGGAACTCGGTGCGGAAGCCGATCAGGGCGCGAGCGGGGACCAGGTACTCCATCCTCACCCACCCGGTGCCGTGGTTGACCATCTGCTCGAGCCGGCCCTTGCGCAGCGCCAGGAGCTGCGTGATCACCCCGACGTAGTCCTCGGGAGCGTCGACGCTCATGAGCTCGATCGGCTCGTGGCGCTTACCGTCGACCTCGCGGGTGACGACCTGAGGCTTGCCCACCGTGAGCTCGAAGCCCTCGCGGCGCATGAGCTCGACAAGGATCGCCAGCGCGAGCTCGCCGCGGCCCTGGACCTCCCACACGTCGGGTCGCTCGGTGGGATACACCCGGAGCGAGACGTTGCCCACGAGCTCGCGCTCGAGGCGGGCCTTGACCTGGCTCGCGGTGAGCCGGTCGCCGTCCTGGCCCGCGAGGGGCGCCGTGTTCGTGCCGATGGTCACCGAGAGCGAGGGCTCGTCGACGGTGATCAGCGGCAGTGGGCGGGGGTCCTCGGGATCGGCGAGGGTCTCGCCGATGGTGATCTCGGGGATCCCGGCGACGGCGATGATCTCTCCTGCCGCCGCCTCCTCGGCGTCGACCCGGTCGAGCGCCTCGGTCACGTAGAGCTCGGTGACCTTGACGGACTCGATCTCGCCGTCGGTGCGGCACCAGGCGATGGTCTCGCCACGCCGGATCGTGCCGTTGCGCACGCGGCAGATGGCGATGCGCCCGACGTAGGGCGAGGCGTCGAGATTGGTCACATGCGCCTGGAGCGGGTGATCGGGGTCGTACTCGGGAGCGGGCACGTGCTCGAGCAGGAGTTCGAGCAGGGGCTGAAGGTCGGTGCCCTCGACGCCCTGCTCGAGCGACGCCCAGCCGGCCTTGGCGTTCGTGTAGACGATGGGGAACTCGATCTGCTCCTCGTCGGCGTCGAGGTCGAGGAAGAGCTCATACACCTCGTCGACCACTTCGTCGATGCGGGCGTCGGGGCGATCGACCTTATTGATCACGAGGATCACCGGGAGCCGCGCCTCGAGCGCCTTGCGCAGCACGAAGCGCGTCTGCGGGAGCGGTCCCTCGCTCGCGTCCACGAGGAGGAGCACGCCGTCGACCATCGTCAGCCCGCGTTCCACCTCGCCGCCGAAGTCGGCGTGGCCGGGGGTGTCGACGATGTTCAGCTTCACGCCGCGGAAGTGGACCGAGGTGTTCTTGGCGAGGATGGTGATGCCCTTCTCGCGCTCGAGATCCATCGAGTCGAGCACTCGGTCGGCGACGTCCTGGTTGGCCCGGAACGCCCCCGACTGCCAGAGCAGCGCGTCGACGAGCGTCGTCTTACCGTGGTCGACGTGGGCGACGATCGCCAGGTTGCGGATGTCCGTGCGGAGAGCCATGCCTACGTCCACGATAGACGGGCGGGGGCGAAACGCGAGCTTCGCGGAGTTCTCAGCTCCGGCGTGAGGTGATCGCCAGCCCCTCGAGGGCGACCATGCCCTTGATCACGGTGATGGTCAGCCGGTGGCGGCCGGGGCCCAGGCGGGCGCGGTAGAGGACGGTGAGCGGGCGGGCTCTGGCGGCGCGCAGGCTGATCGTTCGCGAGCGGCCGTCGAGGGTCACTCGGGCGCGTCCCCCGGCTCGCGAGAGCTCCCCGAGGATCGCCAGATCGCCGCCGCGGTAGGTGAGGGTGAAGGTGGCGCCCTTGGTCGAGCTGAGGATCGCGCGGCCCGCGTAGGCACCGCGGGTGGCGCGGATCCGCCACCCGCTCGAGTAGTGCCCGCCGGGGACGAACACGCCGGT